>JALYKF010000144.1 GCA_030774905.1 Chloroflexota bacterium | reverse complement strand
GTCTCGCCGAGATCGCGGAAGCGCGTGAGCTCGGCCTCGAAGTGCAGATCGATATCGGCGGTCGGCCCGTTCCGGTGCTTCGCGAGCTTCAGGCGCACGACCCCATCCTTCCGGTCCTGTTGATCCTTCTGCCACAGGAACATCACGAGGTCGGCGTCCGCTTCCAGACTTCCACTCTCACGGAGATCGGACAACATCGGCTCCGTGCCGCGCGTCTCGATTTGCCGGGACAGCTGCGAGATGGCGACGACCGGCACCTCGAGCTCGCGGGCGATCGCCTTCAACGCGCGCGAGATCTTCGCGACCTCCTGTACGCGGTTGTCCTCATCACCGGCGGCGCCCTCGATGAGCTGGAGGTAGTCGATGACGATGAGGTCGAGGTTGCCCCGCTCCGCTTGCAGCCGTCGCGATTTGGCGAGAATGTCAGTCACCGTGAGCCGCGTCGACTCCTCGACGTAGATCTGTGCCTGTTGCAGCCGGCCAGACGCGTCGCTGATGGCCTGCAGCTCCGGGAGCGACAGCCGGCCGCGGCGGATCCGCTTGCCGTCGATCTCGGCGTTCATCGAGATGAGCCGCTGTACGACCTGGAGCTCGCTCATCTCGAGCGAGAAGATCGCGCACGTCTTTCCGGCGCGCAGGGCAGCGTGCTCGATGAAGCAGAGCGCGAGGCTCGTCTTCCCGAGACCCGGCCGACCGGCGACGAGGATCAGGTCGGACGGTTGCAGCCCGCCAGTCTTCGCGTCAAGGGTTTTGAGGCCGGTCGGCACGCCGGCTTGCGCCTCGTCCCCGCGCTCTTCGATCTGCGTGATGTACCGGTTCAGCGCGACCTCGAGCGACACGATGTCCCGATGGAGCGAAGCCTCGCTCACGGCGAACAGCAACCGTTGAGCGTCCTCGACCGCGCCGCGGGCGTCCTCGCGGACGAGCGCGAGACGAGCGATCTCGTTCGCCGCGCCGATGAGCCTCCGCAGCTGTGCGGTCCGCGCAACGATCGTCGCGTACGTCTCCGCATGTGCGACCGTCGGCACGTTCTGCATGAGCCCGACGAGGAACTGCGCGCCGCCGACCGCGCCGAGCTCGTTCGTCGCCGCGAGCTCCTGCTGCACCGTCTCGAAGGAGATCTGATCGCCGCGCGCGGCGACGCGCGCCATCGCCCCAAGGACGAGCTTGTGGTGATCGCGCGAGAGATCCGGCGGTGCGATCTGCCCGCGCACGAATGGCGCATAGAGCGCGTGATCGATGAGGACCGCGCCGAGCAGCGAGGCCTCGGCCTCCGGATTCTCGGGCGGCGGCTTGGGCGCGTTCCGCGCGACGTCGAGCGTCATACCGGCATGCCCTCGTCGTCGCTCCGTGAGAAGAAGCGCGCCTGCTCGGCCTCGAAGTACAGCTCGAAACGTCCGGTCGGGCCGTTGCGGTTCTTGCCGATGCTGCCGCGGATGAGCTTCGGCGCGCCGGGCGGAGTCTCGTCCTTGTCCTTCCACAGCATCAGCACGACGTCCGCGTCCTGCTCGAGCGCGCCTGAATTGTGCGAGACGATCCCGTCCGCGAGCCATGAGGAGGTCGCAGGTACGGTGACGTCATAGACCTCCTCTTCGCCTGCGGGCTTGATCGCAATTACACGGTCCCAGAACAGATCGCTCGTCGCGAGAGAAGACAGCGCTTCGCTCTCTAGCAGCTCCGCGTACTCGGCGACGACCGCACGAGAGGGTGAGAACGCGAAGTGTGCCGTGCCTCCATACGACGTTCCGCGTCGCATCGCCATGGCGCGCTGGGTGATACCCCGCTCCTGCATGAGGGCTCGAACGTCAGCGAATACCTCGCGCGGCACGGTGTCCACGTTCGTGTTCGCTGGTATCGCGAGGGCCTCCGAGAGCAACACAGCGGGTCCGACGCGAGGTCCAAATGCGCCGACCGTCGCCAGGAAGTGCCGCTGAGCCGCCCCGCCGCTCACGTGAACCTGAAATCCGGGGTGATGTTCCTCGCCTTCATCGATCTCGATCGTCCTCGCGACGATCCCAATTCGGAGGAGAAGCGCGGCGACGTCGCTGGCAAGACCGGGGCTGTTCGTCGCGTAGTAGACAGTGTGGCTTCCACGTGTGCCCGGCTTCCTGACATTGATCGATCCGTCGGTCGCCCACAAATGTTTCAGGAGCAGGGCGGTCTGGCCTTTCGAGAACCTGAACACCTCGCGAGGGACGCGCTTCTTGTACGAGTGCTGTCCGAAGATGCCAAGCTCGCGTAGCCAGCGGTTCACACCCGCGGGATGCCAGCGGTTCCCATTGCCCGACAAAACGAGGTTCTGCTTGTTTCCCACATGTGTACTGCAGGTGACCGTGACGCCGAATTCGAGCGTTGCGGCTTCGGTAACGCACCGAATGTTCTCGAAGGTGCTATTCGTGTAGCGCAACGGCTGATGGACGATGTAGCTGCCGTCGCCGATCAGCTGTCCGAGCAATGCGACTCGACGGTCCGGCCACTCCATGGTTGCCGTCGGCTCGGGGATCGCGCGGGCGATCGCCAGACGATCATCGACCTGCAGCTGCGAAACCGTACGCCAGCTCTTGAACGTGTATAAGCGATGCTCCGCAGTCGCACGGATGGAGCGGCCGCTCGCGAGCTTCACCTCGAAGACCGGACGTCGGCCGACAGGCCAGACCTTGTCGCTCACCGCGCGCACGATCCTGCCGCGCTCGTTGATCGACAGCACCTCCGGCGTAGTTCCAACGAGTTCCTCGATCGGAACGCGACGGCCGTCCGCGAGACAGACGATCGTGTCGCCGGTCACGCACTCGCGAAGGGTTGACAGCTTCGGCTCGTTGCCGCCGTCACCCGCGGCGCGCGAGAGCTGCGAGAGCGCGACGATCGTCACGTCGAGCTCGCGCGCGAGCGACTTCAGGTTGCGCGTGATCGTGGCGAGCTCCTGGACCCGGTTCTCCTCGTGCTCGCCGGTGCGAACGAGCTGCAGGTAGTCGACGATGATGATCCCGAGGCCACCAGGAGCCTGCGCGATCGCGCGCCGGGCTTTCGTGCGGAGCTCCATGATCGAGATGCCGGGCGTGTCGTCGATGAGGACCGGCAGCCCGGCGAGCGCGCTCGCGGCCTCGGTGTCGCGGATGTTCCCGGTGCGGAGGGCGAGCAGGTCGGTGCGCGAGTTCAGGCCGAGGAACCGCGCGACGATCTGCTTCGTATCCATCTCGAGCGAGAAGATGAGCACGCCGGTCCCGCGCTTGGCCACGTGGTGCGCGATCGCGAGCCCAAGGCTCGTTTTCCCGACCGACGGTCGGGCGGCGATGATCACGAGATCGCCTCGGGTGAAGCCCTCGGTGTACGCGTCGATCTCGCGGAAGCCCGAGGGGATGCCGCTCACCTCGAACGGGTGCTCCATCCGTTCGGTGATGTGGTCGTAGTTCTGCATCAGGGCGATCTGGATGTGCCGGAGTTGCGCGTTGATCGCGTCGTCGCGCAGCTCGAAGATCCGCTGCTCCGCGCGGTCGAGGGTGAGGGTCACATCCGCGGGCTCGCTGTACGCGTCGGCGGCGATGTCCTTCGCGGCGTTCAGCAGCCGGCGCAGCAGCGAGCGGTCGCGCACGATGCGCGCGTGCCGCTCGACGTCGACCGCCGTCGGCGTCGCGTTCACGAGCTCGCGCAGGTACGCCGCGCCCCCGACCTGGTCGAGCTGCTCGTTGCGCGCGAGCTCGACCTGCATCGTCAGCGGGTCGATCCGCTCCCGTCGCTCGAGCAGCGCTTGGGCCGCGCGGTAGACCCGCTGGTGCTTGCCCTGGTAGAAGTCCTCGGCCCGGAGCAGGTCCGCCACCTTGAAGATGGCGTCGCGGTCGATCAGCAGTGCCCCGAGGACGCGCTGCTCGGCGGCGAGGTCGTGCGGTGTGGCGCGCTCGGCCGCCTGCTCCAGGCTCACCTAGACAGTTAGAACGTTTGTTCGAGTCGTGTCAAGGGGTCCCATCGCCGACGAACGGTACGGGCCGGCTCGCACGGCGACGAGCGCCTTACCCACGACTCGGGCGCCGCCGTCTCCCCAGATTTGCTCGGGTTGTCCATGGCCCGCCCCGTGCCTTCCACACTGTTGTCCACAGCGAAGGGGGATAACTCACACGATGCGGGCTCTCGTAACCGCCGGCGCTGGGTTCCTCGGATCGCACATCGTCGACGCGTTGCGCGCGCGCGGCGATGACGTGGTCGTGCTCGACGACCTCTCGTCGGGCGCGCGCGCGAACCTCGATCCCGCGATTCGGCTCGTCGTCGCCGACATCAGCGACCGCGAAGCCGTCCGCGACCGCTTCTCGGGCGAGCGCTTCGACGCCGTCGTGCACGCGGCCGCGAAGACGAAGGTCGTCGAGTCGATCGCCCAGCCCGCCCTCTACCACCGCGTGATCGTGAACGGCACCTCGAACGCCCTCGACGTCGCGCAGCTCTCCGGCGCCTCCGCCTTCGTGAACATCTCCACCGGAGGCGCGCTGTACGGAGAGACGCCAGCGTGCGCGACCGAGGACACGCCCATCGACGCGCCATCTCCGTACGGCCGCTACAAGGCCGAGGCCGAGCGGCTCGTAGCCTCGACCGCTGGCCTGCGGAGCGTGACCCTTCGGCTCGCGAACATCTACGGACCCCGGCAGCGCACGGATCTCGAAGGCGGCGTGATCGCGATCTTCGCCGGGTGCTGGAAGCGCCATGCGCCGATCACGGTCTACGGGGACGGCACGGCCGAGCGCGACTACCTGTACGTGGCCGACGCTGTGGGCGCTGTGCTTGCCGCGCTGGGTCACGACACCGGCGGCACGTACAACATCGGCACCGGCGTCGCGACATCGGTGAACGATCTTCTGGAGCGGATGACCGCGCTCCTTGGCCAGCCGGCCGGCGTCGTCCGCGCGGCCGCACGCGAGGGCGAGATCCAGCGCAGCTGCCTGGACGCGGGAATGGCGGCGCGCGATGGCCTGTGGCGGCCGTCGGTGAAGCTCGCCGACGGGCTCCAGCGCACGGTGGCCGCGTAGGCGCGCCGGTTCCTTGGTCGACCTGTGGAACCGCAAGCTCGCGCCGGCGCCGCTGACCC
>JALYKF010000143.1 GCA_030774905.1 Chloroflexota bacterium | reverse complement strand
AACGACAGGATGCTCGCGTTCGAGAAGATCCGGGCGCCCGGCTTCGGGCTGCCCGAGAAAGTGCAGATCCGGCTCAGCGACGCCGGCTATCTCCCGATCGCCGCAGAAGAGCCGTCGAAGTCGGCCGGCGAGACGACGGTCGTGATGGTCCTGCGCGAGGCCGGTGGACAGCTCCGCCGCCAGGAGCTCATCGAGCGGATCCAGCACCGCGGCAACGTGAAGCTGCGGGCAGCCGTGGGCTACGTCGGGAAGGCGAAACAGAGCGGCCTCATCGAGGCCGTGCAGGACGGCCGCGAGGTCACGTACCGCGTCGCCGAGGCGACCCCATGAGTGCTCAGGTGCTGCACACGACGTGCGCAGGTGCGACCTGCGCACGTGTGCAGGGGGTCCCCTATAGATACACGTCCTATGCGCACCTGCGCGCTTGCGCGCGCAGTGCATTGCGAGTGCACACGTTGCTGCACACGGTGCTCTTGGGACGTCCTCGATGAGCTGCCCGATCTGCTCACGGCCGCCGCTCGACCACAGCCTCGAGCGGGCGCGCACGTGCCTGGAACGTATCGCCCTCGCCGTCGACAAGGCTCGTCGTGCTGAGGCAGCGTCGTCCTCGGCTGGCAGCCGCGACGGCGGCTGGCAGCCCGTCCATCGCGTCGCGGGTGCGAGGTGGGACCCATGAAGGGCGGCAGGGGAGGGGAGGGGATGCGTTCGTTCACGACGTCGATGCAGCCCAAATGCGTGCCGCCGCCCTGCGAGGAATACGCACCAAAATGGCCCATTTCTTTCGCACCGTGGCCGGCGATGACTGATCGTCTGGGCTTCGGCGAGGCCGTGCGGGCCGTGCGCAAGAGTCGGGCGATGACCCAGGCCGAGCTCGCCGAGCGCGCCGGGATCACCCGGACGCATCTGGTGCGGATCGAAGGCCAGCGGAAGTGGCCTCAGCACCATCAGGGTCTCCTCCGCGCGCTGGGGTTCACGCTCGGCGCAGAACTGATGGCGGCCGCCGTCGCTGAACGACAGAAATTCGTCAGGCGCCCTACGACGGCCGCGACGTGCTGCGAGTCCTGCGGGACGCGGATCGACCCGTCCGCGTCGCGCTCCGGCCGACCGCGTCTGCGTTGCCCGTCGTGCGCGGCGGACCGCAGCGCGTTGGCGAAGCGCTGGCGGGCCGCGAATCCCGATCGCGTCGAGGCGTACAACCGCGCGCGCCGTGAGCGGGCGTTGGCATGACCACGAGGAACGTCGTGCTGTACATGCTCAGCCGGCGGCAGCCCGCCGCTCGTCCGCGAGGCCGTTCAGGCGTACCGCGGCTCACAGATCTCCGGCCGTTGCATCAACTGCGACTACCCCGCGACCGGCGATCCGGCCGAGTTGACCCACGCGGCCGACTGCACCGCCTTGCGCGCCTGGAGCAGCGGCTACGTGTCTCCGAGCAAGTACAACCTCAGCTCGAATGGTCAGCCGTTCATCATCGGGTCAGAGGCGCGACGAAGCCACACGAACCACGCGAAAGGCAGCCGAACCGTCTCGCCGCTCCGCCTCTCTCTGCGATCTGGTTCCGCAGATCTAGCTACCGGCCAGCTGTTCTGTAAGGTCTCTCGGGCGGTACTGTGCCAGGCTCTCCGTGAGCCGGTCCACGCCGTCCAGGTCTGCATTGCGTCCCTCCGAGGTCGCCGCCTCGAACGCGTCGCTGTCCAGCCGCGCCCGCACCAGCGCGAGGTCGGCCAGACGGGTGAGCTCGTCCGCGGGCGGCAGCACACCGTGCACTGACTCGAGCATCGTTTCAGCCGCGCCGAAAAGCCAGGCCGCCTCAGTGAACGCTCCGTCGCGAGTAGCGAGGCCGGCGAAGGCGGCGAGCGACGTCGCGAGGTTCACGTGCGGCCCCGCTCTGCGCCGGAGGGTGAGGCTCTCATGGAGGCGCCCAGCGGCGGTCGGCAGATCGGACGCCTGAAGTGCGACATGACCGAGGTTGTGCTGCGACCAGGAGATGAGCGGGCCGTCACCGAGCTCGCGTGCGTCGCGCAGCGCCTGCTCGAACAAGGGCGCTGCCTGGGCCGCCCGACCCTCGCAGCGGTCGACCTCGCCCAGGCCGTTCAGTGCGATCGCGATGGCCCAGTGATCGTCGGTGTTCTTCCGCCGGATTGCGAGCGCCTCCTCGACAAGGGCGCGGGCCTGCACGAAGTCGCCTTCGGCGCACGCGATCCGGGCAAGGCTGAGCATCGGAGAGGTGCGGATGGTCGAATCGTCTCCGGCCCGCCGCAAGAGCGCCAGGCTCTCGGTGTGCAAGCGCCGCGCCTCTTGGTAATCACCGCGCTGTAGCGCGAAATCGCCCCTAATGAATCGAGATAGCCCGAGGCCGTAGTAGTCGTCAGTCTGGGTCAGGATGGATTCGGCCTCGGCGAAGGCGGCCGGGTCTTGTGTGCTCAAGCCGAGGATCATTAGGACCTGTGCCAGGTCGCGCGTGTTCCCGAACTCGCGAAGGATCCCAGCGGCCTCTGTCGCGAGGGCGAAAGCCGCATCGCCGTCCTCCTGCATCGAGGCCAAGCCCGCGGCGGCCGTGAGCGCGCGCGCTCGGCCTGGCGTTCGCGCGGTCGGATTGCTGCGCTCGAGGGCACGGGTCAGGATCTGCCGGAGCTCGCTGGGGCCCCGGCCGCGCCACATCGCGGGCGCCTGCAACGAACCGGCGAAGTAGAGCATGCGCTCTTCGCTCCCGGATTCGGCCTCGACCCATGCAAGCGCGGCCAGGAGGTTCTCGTACTCGCCGGCCAGCCGCCTGCCTTCGATGCCTCCGAACACCTCGCCGGCCTGCTCGAGCAGCCGGAAGAAATGGTCGAAGTGCCGCTTCCGGATGATCGCCGCCTCGCCCGACTCCACGAGTTTGTCGTGCGCGTACTCGCGGACCGTCTCGAGCATCGTGTAGCGCGCGCTGCCCGCGCGCTCCTGCTTCACGGCGAGCGACTTGTCGACGAGGTGGGCGAGCAGATCGAGGATCTCGTCGCGCTCGAGGCCGTCCCCGGCGCAGATCTCCTCCGCCGCCTCGAGCGTCCAGCCGCGCGCGAACACCGCGAGTCGAGCGAGGAGCGTCCGTTCGGCGGGCCTGAGGAGGTCGTAGCTCCAGTCGATGAGCGCGCGGAGCGTCTGCTGCCGGGCCACGACGGTCCGCCCCCCACCGGTGAGGAGGCGAAAGCGGTCATCAAGGCGCTGCGCGACCTGACCCAGCGAGAGGGCGCGGACCCGCGCGGCGGCCAGCTCCAGCGCGAGGGGGATGCCGTCGAGGCGGCGGCAGATCCGCACGATGTCGTCGGCGTTCTCCCCCGTGAGCTCGAACCCCAGTTGGAACGCCGCGGCGCGGTCGACGAACAGCCGTACCGCCTCGTACGCCCACAGCTCATCCAGCGGCAGCACCTCGCCCGGCTCCGGGAGCCGCAGGGATGGGACCGGCATGAGCGTCTCGCCCGGCACGTTCAATCTTTCACGGCTCGTCGCGATGATCTTGAGGCGCGGGCAGGACCGCAGCAGCACGTCGGCGAGCTGCGCGCACGACTCGATGAGGTGCTCGCAGTTGTCGAGCACCAGGAGCAGCTCCTGGCTGCGGAGCGACTCGCTGATCGTGGCGAGCCGGTCGTGACCGGCGCGTTCGGAGACGTGGAGCGCCGCAGCCACCGTCGCGGCCACGTCGCCGGGATTGGTGACCGGCGCGAGCTCGACGAGCCACGCTCCGGCCGAGAAGTGGTCGAGCGCGCTGGCGGTGACCTGGAGGGCGAGCCGGGTCTTGCCGGTGCCGCCGCTGCCGGTGAGGGTCAGCAGCCGCCCGCCATCGAGCAGCCCGAGTGCCTTCGCGATCTCCGGCTCGCGACCGACGAAGCTGGTGGTCTGGGTCGGGAGGTTGTTCGGTGTCGCATCGAGGCTGCGTAGCGGCGGGAAGTCGTCAGGCAGCCCGTCGACGAGCAGCTGGTAGACGCGCTGCTGCTGGGCGAGGTCTTTGAAGCGGTGCTCGCCCAGGTCGCGGAGGCCGATGCCCGCCCCGAGCTGATCGTGGACGAGCGCGCGCGTGGTGTCAGAGATCAGGACCTGCCCACCGTGGCCGGCGGCGGCGATCCGCGCCGCCCGGTGGACCTCGAAGCCGACGTAATCGGCGCCGGCCGCCGTCGTCGCCGGCCGTGTCTCGCCGGTGTGCAGGCCCATCCGCACGCGCACGGCGGCACCGTGCGGCCACTCGACGCTCTGGAGCCCACGCTGGGCCGCCACCGCGGCGGCGATCGCTGCTGTTGCGCTCGTGAAGACCGCGAAGAAGGAGTCCCCTTCGGTGCGGACCTCGATGCCCGCGTTCGTCGCGAGCGCCGTGCGGAGGATCTCGGCGTGGACCTCGAGGACCTCTTCCCAGCGGTCGGACCCAAGCGCCTGGATCCCCGCCGTGGATCCCTCAATGTCGGTGAAGAGCATCGTCACCGTCCCCGCGGGCCACTGCACACCGGGAAGGCTCACGCTGGGCATTCTAGGAACCGATCGGCCCCGCCCCTCGGCGGTGGTGCCTGCCTGGCACTGCTCCCTGAAAGCGCTCGGGACGATTTGTCCATGCGCTGGTCGCATCCGTACCAGACGCACAATCCGTACTTCTGCTCAGACAAGGGACCTCTTTTGGCCGAGGGCGGGTCTCTTCGCGACCAGTTCACAATTTCATCGTCAGTGATCGAGGCCGTCATCGTCTCCCGCCGCGACTGGCTGCTTGGCGAAGCGGCAGGTCCGTCCTGCGGCCTCCCAATCGGCAAGCCCGACCTTGACGAGGAGATCCGCGAGCCTGGCAGCGCCCAGCCGGTCGGCGTGATCCTCACGCACCGCCGGTGCGCGGCGAGATTCCGCCTCCGGTTCAGGGGCTAGCCTCCCGCTCGTCGTGAACCGTGCTGCGTCGAGCATCTTCAGGCGCGTTTCTGCGACTTGGCAGTCGGCAAGGATGGGAGCTATCAGGGCCAGCACATTTAGCGAGGGCACTCGTGCGTATCATCCGATAGGCGTGTACGCGCATGGGCCATTGCGGCTAATCCGTGGGTTGGCGGCCGGCACGGCGGGAACGTCGCGGCCGTGGTGAATGTCCTCGGCGCGGATTCCGCGATGGGCTACGCGGCGAGCGCCGCCCCTGCCGCGAAGTACAACCTGCCGAATGTGTTGGCGAACTACTTTGGCTGGACCACCCCGATCTACCTCCAGAGCGTTACCGCGACGAGTGCCACGCTGACTTGGAAGCCGTTCCTCGGCGGCGCATCGACGTCCCAGGTGGTGACCCTGATCCCAGGCGTCTCGGTGAAGGTCGATCCGAACGCTTCCGCCGCTCCGGGCGCGCAGTACGCGGTCAGCGTCGCCGCGGGCGCCGGCGGTACTCTCGCCGCCATCGTCATGGAACTAGGCCAGGGCGGCGATAACGCGATGATCTACAGCGGGTTCCCCAGCCCCGAATGCAGCAGGCGGCAACCGTCTTAGGCATCGTGGGGCGGCTTGGGTGATTGACCTCCCTGGAGGGATGCAAGTCGAGGTCGTGGGCGAGTCCTACTACGCTGCCGCGCTGCGCGGCTTGGTCGATCAGGGCGTGCGCACGCGCTGGGCATCGCTCATCCCGGATCCGAGGAACCCGTATGACCCAAACGCCGTGGGCGTCTGGATCGACGGTGTGCAGGTCGGCCATCTCGGTCGCGATGTCGCGATCGTCTTCCGACCCGTCGCCCTTCGGATAATCGAGCTCGGTTGTGAAGCACGATGTGCCGCGGTGATCGGCGGCGGTCGCGGTGTGTTCGGCGTCATGCTGGATCTTGGAACGCCGGATCAGTGTCTCGATTGCCTGAAAGGCGCTGCATCATGATGGCTCGCGCAGTGATCTGGGTGATCGCGATCATGGCTCTCTGGACGGCGTAAGCGTCGGGGCGGAGGCAACAACCGAGGACTCGGCCGGCGCGTCGCTGACGCCCTACGGCAGACGCTCGGATGAGCAACGTCCACCCCTTCCC
>JALYKF010000142.1 GCA_030774905.1 Chloroflexota bacterium | reverse complement strand
GTTCGTCATCCATCGCGACCTCCCCCGGAGCCTCGAGGGCTGGTATCAGGAGATCGGTCGCGCCGGCCGCGACGGGCTCGAGAGCGACTGTGTGCTCATGTACTCGTGGGTCGACGTCGTCGCGTATGAGCGGTTCCTCGACGACATCGATGATCCGGAGCTGCGCGCGACGACCAAGGAGAAGACGGTCCGGCTGTTCAACCTCGCCGAGAGCACCCGCTGCCGGCATCAGTCGCTCGCGGCGTACTTCGACGAGCAGATCGAGCGCTGCGGCACCAGCTGCGACACGTGCCTCGGACGCGACCTCGGCGCGCTGCTTGGCTCCGCGACTGTGACGAAGGTCCCGCGCATCGCCGGCGCCAAGATCCACATCGACGCCGAGCCGAACGCGGAGCTCTTCGAGAAGCTGCGCGCGCTGCGCAAGGCGATCGCGGACGCCGAGCACGTGCCCGCGTACATCGTGTTCAGCGACGCGGTCTTGCGGGCCATGGCCGCCTCGACGCCAACGACGGAACGGGAGATGCTCGCGATCTCCGGTGTCGGGCCGGTGAAGCTGGAGCGCTACGGCGGCCGATTCTTGGAGCTGCTCCGCACCGCGATGTGACTCGGGCCTGCGTCCCGCGGGGCCGCTCGTCTGCGGGGCGCGTCCTGCGGCGTAGCGAGCTTCCGCTCGAATCCATCGAGCAACGCGAACAGCCCGGCGGCCTCCCACGCGCGTCCCCACTTGCGCTTCGTGACCTCCCGCAGGATGCCGGCATCCTCAAGACGCGCAATGCCGAGTCGCGCGGCTTCGTCGCTGACGCGTAGGAAGTCGCTCGCCGAACGCAGGTCGAACACCGGGTGGAGCGGCAGGACATCGATGAGCTTCGCGGCCGCGCTCCCAGCACGCGGCTTCGCCCGCTCGCGCCAACGCGCTTTCAACGTCTCGATATCCGCCGCCAGCCCGCGGGCGCCATCGGCCGCGATGCCGGCCGCACGCGAGAACAGACCCATCCACTCGTTGTCGCGATGCTCGCGGTACGCGGTGAGTCCGGCGACGTACGCCTCATCATTCGCGGCGAGAACGAGGCTGATAGGTGGGACATAATGCGGGGCCAACCCCCGCCGCCGCAGGATCAAGTGGACGAGGATCCGGCCGACGCGGCCGTTGCCATCCCCGAATGGGTGGATCGTCTCGAACTGCGCGTGGGCCACCGCCGCTTGGGCGAGCGGCGCTAGATCGTCGCGGGCAATGAACGCGACAAGGTCCTGCAGCAACCGCGGAACGTCGTCTTCGGGCACGGGAACGAAGACAGCCCGATAGGGATTGTCGCCGCTGCCGATCCAGTTCTGGCTCGCGCGCAGGCGGCCGGCGATCGCCTCGTCGCGCGCTCCTTTGAAGAGCCGGGCGTGGATCCTGATCAGCGTGTCGACCGTGATCGGGGTCGGGCCCGAGCCCAGCTTCAGACCTTCTTGCATCGCCTTCACGTTGCCCAGCACGCTTGCAGCGTTGGCGGTGGCAAGCTTCGGGTCGAAGGCCGCTTCCGCAAGGACCTTGTGCGACACCTCAAGGCCCTCGATCCGGGATGAAGCGACTGCCTCGCTACGGAGGAGCTGATGCGCAAGGGATTCCAATGATTCGGAGCGGGGAGGGTCCTCGTTGAGTCGACGTATGGCCGACTCCGCCCGGACCAGGTCCTGGATCGTCTCAGCCGACAGGTCGGGTTCGGTTCGCGCGATCTCCCAGCCGGCGAACGCGTCGTAGTAGAAGCCCTGCCGAGCGGCGCGGCCGCCCGACACGCTGGGCAGCCCGGCCGGCCAGAATCGTCGGATGCCCGGTGCCAACCTTGGCGTGCTCCTCATGGTTACCAAGGTTACCACATAACCTTGGATAGTTGAGCGAGTTCTCCAAGGTTGTTTCTCGGAAGTAGGAGGGCCGCCCCGTATGGGCGGCCCTTCATGATGCGAGCTGCGACTCGAGCTACGGCGTGACTTTGCTCACGTAGACGTCGGTGTTGCCGAACTGCGGCGGGCACGCGGTGCCGGGAGCCGGCTTCGCGACGGTCCCCGTCACGGACCCGTCGAGACTGTGCTGGTACGCGTCGACGGCCCGGCAGCCTTCGCCGTTCCGGCTGTCGGTGTAGATGAAGAGCGCGGTGTCGTTCGTCGAGGCGAGGGTGCTGTAGTCACCCCAGAACTGGAGCGCGAGGTTGTTCTGCGCTGAGGCCGCAGGGTCTGACGACGCTGTCGAGATCGGGACCGGGGCGGTCCACGTCGATCCGCTGGTGCTGGAAGAGACGTAATAGCTGCTGATGTGCGCGTTGCCGGTCCCGTAGGTCGAGGTATTGGTGGCCGTGAGCGCCTGGTAGCCGATGTCGAC
>JALYKF010000141.1 GCA_030774905.1 Chloroflexota bacterium | reverse complement strand
TGTCCGGGGGAAGCACGGTCATGTACACACCGAGGCCCTGCCGCGTACTGATGACCCCCGTTCCTGTTCGGAAGCGTTGGACGACCTTCAGCAGCTCACGGCCACGCGTCTCCGCTGACCGCTGACCTGCGGCGTCGCCGTCGAACGCGACGACCGCGCGTTCGAGGTGCAGATCGTTCAACACTCGGTACTGACCCTCGGTGAGGGCCGTGCCCATGGACGCGACGACGTTCGTGAAACCGGCCTGGTGTGAGGCGATGGCATCGAAATACCCCTCGACGATCACGACCTCGTTCTGCCGGCGGGCCTCCGCTTTCGCGGCGTCCAGGGTGTAGAGCGTCGCGCTCTTGTTGAAGAGTGCCGTCTGCGGCGAGTTGATGTACTTCCCGCGCTGGTCGGCGCGCATGGCCCGACCGCCGAACGCGATGATCCGACCGCGGGCGTCGCGGATCGGCACAATGAGCCGGTCCCGGAAGCGATCGAGGAGCCCGCGCTCGGTCTCGACCACGAGCCCGGTCGAGAGGATCTCCTCGTCGGTGTAGCCCTTCTTGCGCAGGTACGCGAGCATGCCATCGGGCAGATCGGGGGCGTACGCCACGCCGAACTGCTCGACCATCTTCTGGTCGATCCCGCGCGCGGCGACGTACTCCGCCGCGGCCTTCCCTTTCGGCGTGCCGCGCAGGGCCTGGCGGAAGTAGAAGTGCGCGGTCTCGTGCGCGGCAAGGAGTCGCTTCTCGCGCTCACGCTCCCCCGGCGGACGGCCGCCGGTGAGCTCGACGCCGGCCTTCTCGGCGAGGATCTTCAGCGCCTCGGCCTTGTCGACGCCGTCGATCTTGATGAGCCAGTCGAAGACATCCCCGCCTTCCATACACCCGAAACACTTGAACGTGCGGCGATCTGGATCGACCGTGAACGACGGCGTCTTCTCAGAATGGAAGGGGCACAGGCCCTTGTACGCGCGCCCGGCCTTGCGCAGCTGCACGCGCTCGCCCACGAGCTGGACGATGTCCACGCGTTCCTTGACGAGGTCGAAATCACCGGGCATCCCGATAAGCCTCGCTGCGATGGCGCACGGTCTCCACGAAGACGGTCTTCGATCCTCCTACGAACCGATAGAGGATGCGGTAGGCGCCCACCCGAAGCGAACGTAGGTGCCGCAACCGACCCCGCAACTGTTTCCCACCAAGGGGCTCGCGACCGAGCTCATCGATCGCCGCGGCGACGGCGGATCGATATGCGCTTGGAAGACGCTCGATGTCCTTCTCGGCATCTCGCGCGAGGACGACCTTGGCCAGTGCTCACAGTCCGAGACGAGCCCGGACTTCCTCCCACGGGCGGACCCGCCCCGCCTTGATGTCCTTCTCGGCGCGGCGGATCGCGGCCATCGCCTTTGGATCCGCCATGATCTCCATCGTTTCCTGCCAGCTCTCGAACTCATCCGCCGACATGACCACGGCCGCGGGCTTACCCTGGCGGGTGATCGTCACGTGCTCGTGGACGTTCGACACCTCGTCGACGATCTTCGACAGGTCCTTGCGCGCTTCGGTGAGTGGCAGCGTCTTCATGCCGTCATTGTACAGGTGTCTGTACAGACATCTAGCGGTGGCCCCAGGCGGCCGGAATGAACAGGCTCTCGTATGTATCGAGGGCGTAGGCGTCGGTCATTCCGGCCACGTAATCGGCGACGGCGCGCTTGGCGCCGTCCTCATCGGCGATCCGCTGGTACTCCGGCGGCATCCGGTCCGGGTGCGCCTCGAAGTACTCGAGCAGGCCGAGCAGAACGCCCTGGGCCTTCTCATCCTCGGTCTTGGCCGGACCGGCGAGGTAGACGTTCTCGAACATCCAGTCGCGCAGCGCGTTGGTCGCCTCGAGGACCTCAGGCGATAGGCCGACCTCTGGCTTGCCGAACGAGTGGACGATCACGTCGTACACCATCGTGTCGAGCCGCTCCGACCGATCGTGGCCGAGGGCGTTGCGAACGTCCTTCGGGAGATCGTCCTCATCGATGATCCCCGCGCGCATCGCGTCGTCAGTGTCGTGATGGAGATACGCGATCTTGTCGGCGTAGCGCACCACCCACCCTTCGGGCGTTTCGGGCACGCCCCAGGCGGGCGTCTCGAGGCCGCCCTCCGTCGGCGCAGAGTGCTTCAAGATGCCGTCGCGCACCTCGTGCGTGAGGTTGAGGCCCTTGCCGTTCTTCTCGATGCGCTCGGCGATGCGGACGCTCTGCTGGTTATGACGGAAGCCGTCGGGCAGAAACCGCGCGAGGAGCTCCTCGCCGACGTGACCGAACGGCGTGTGGCCGATGTCGTGACCGAGGGCCATCGCCTCGAGCAGATCTTCGTTCAGCTGCAACGCGGTCGCTATCGCGCGGCCGATGGAGTTGACCTCGAGGATGTGCGTCAGCCGGGTGCGGTAGTGGTCGCCCACGGGCGCGAGGAACACCTGGGTCTTGTGCTTCGTCCGGCGGAACGCTTTCGAGTGGACGATCCGGTCGCGGTCCACCTGGAACGCCGTGCGGGTCGCCGACGGCTCCT
>JALYKF010000140.1 GCA_030774905.1 Chloroflexota bacterium | reverse complement strand
CGTGAGCGCGCTGCCGGACACGGCGAGGAGCGCGCTCGGCACGTCGGGACAGAGGTCGGCCTTGCTGAGGAGCACGACCGGCTCGGCGCCGCTCTCGTACGCGACGGTGAGGTATCGCTCGATGCGGCGGAGGTTCGGCTCGACGTCGAGCGCCGCGACGACGAAGACCACGTCGGCGTTGGCGGCGGCGACCTGCGCCTCCACGATGCCGAGGTTCGTTTTGCGCGAGAACGCGGTCCGGCGTGGCAGCACCGCGTGGATCACGCCGTCGCGGGCGAGGACCCAGTCACCGACGACCGGAAAGTCGGATGGCGCCCGCGTCTCGTGGCGGAACCGGCCCGATACGGCGCCCGGCATTTCGCCGTCTTCCGTGAAAAGGACGTAGCCGCCGCGGTGCTGCGTCGCGACGCGCGCGGGTGCGAGGTCGGGGAGCGCGCAGGCCGAGCGGGCGGCTTCCCACGCGGGATCCCAGCCCAGAGCTGCGAGTCGGGGATGCATCGCGCCTCCTTCAAAGTCGTCGTGGACCATCCGGTCACGACGCCGAAGGACGAAGGTCAGGCGGCGGCGCGTCCGGAAGTGCGGCTGTGGGTCGCGGCAAGCTCGGTCATCGAACGCACCTCCATCTGTCATCGCGCGATCCGCGCGTTGCCGCAACAGTAGCATCGGCGTCGAGTGAAGGGACCTCTACGCGTCCTCGCGGTCGTTGCCATGGTCGCCGCGATGGCGGCACCGGCGCGCGCCGCCGCCACCGAGACCGGATGGACGATCGACGCGTTCGCCGCCGACATCGCGATCCGCGCCGACGGCACGCTCGCCATCACCGAGGCGATCGACGTGAACTTCAACGGGCTCCAGAAACACGGGATCTTCCGCGATATCCCGACGCGCTACACGTTCGACGACAACCGCGACCGCGTCTTCCGCCTCGCGGTCCAGAGCGTCACCGACGCGACGGGCCGCGGACTCACGTATCAGGTGACCGCGGGCGACACGATGACCGAGATCAAGATCGGCGACCCGAACCGGACGATCAGCGGCAAGCAGACATATCGCATCCGCTACACCGTCGCCGGTGCGTTGAACGCGTTCGCCGATCACGACGAGCTGTACTGGAACGTGAACGGCGCCGACTGGGACGTGCCGACGACCGCCGCTCGGGCGAGCGTCACCGGTCCCGCGGGATCGGTGCAGCGCGCGACGTGCTTCCAGGGCGCGACCGGATCGATCGAGCCGTGCAGCTCCTCCGCCACGGGCAGTGGCGCGAGCTTCGCGGCGACGCGGGCGTTCTCCCCCGGCGAGCAGCTGACCATCGTCGTCGCGCTGGCGAAAGGCGCGGTGGCCGTCGCGCCGCCCGATCTCGTGACGCGCCCGCGCGGCTTCGCGGACTACTTCTCGACCTCGCCGGTAGCGCTCGGGCTCGCGGCGGCCGTCCTCGCCGGCGGTGTGTACGGGGTGGGGTGGCTCTGGTGGACGCGCGGCCGCGATCGCGGCCGCGCGCGCGGCGCGATCATCGCGGAGTACGAGCCGCCGGACAAGCTCCGGCCGGCGCAGCTCGGCGTGCTCATCGATGAGAGCGCCGATCCCGGTGATCTCGTCGCCACGATCGTCGATCTCGCGGTCCGCGGGTACCTCACGATCACCGAGCACCCCAAGCACGGTCTCTTCGGCCACGCGGACTGGACCCTCGACACGAAGAAGGACGGCGCCGACCTCCTGCCCTACGAGCGCACACTGTTCGACGGCCTGTTCGCCGGTGGGAACAGCGTGCTGCTCTCGACGTTGAAGGGGTCGTTCACGCCGACGCTCGCCAGCGCGCAGAAGCTCCTCTACGCGGACGCGACGAAGCGCGGTTGGTTCGTCTCGGATCCGTCCTCTGTGCGCACCGTGTACGCGGCCCTCGGCTGCGTGACCGCCGTCGCGGGGATCGGCCTCGTGTTCTTGCTCGGGCAGCTCCTCGGCTGGGGTCTGGTCGGCGTTGCCGTCATCCCTGCCGGCCTCGCGCTCCTCGTCATGAACCATGCGATGCCCGCGCGCACCGCAGCGGGGGCAGCTGTGTTCGCGCAGGCCCTTGGCTTCAAGCGGTACATGGACACGGCCGAGACCGACCGCGCCGCGTTCGCGGAGAAGGAAGGGCTGTTCACCGCGTACCTGCCGTACGCGGTGATGTTTGGGAGCGTCGACAAGTGGCTGCGAGCGTTCAGCGGGCTCGATCTCACCCGCGCCGTGTCGGGCTGGTACCTGGGCCCGGGCACGTTCCAGCCGGCGGTATTCGGCTCGAGCTTCAACTCCTTCTCGAGCACCCTCGCCTCCACCGTCGTGACCACGCCCGCGGCGAAGGGCGGGAGCGGATTCTCCGGAGGGTTCTCGGGTGGGGGCGGCGGTGGTGGGGGCGGCGGAAGCTGGTGAGCGGCCCCGATCCGCAGGCGCTCGCCGAGCGCGTGCGTGGCGCGATGGAGACGTACGTCGTGCCCGGCGTCGCGGTCGGCGTGCTCGACGCCGAGGGCGCGCGGAGCTGGGGGTTCGGCATCACGAACGTCGACCATCCGCTTCCCGTGAATGCGGGGACGGTCTTCGAGATCGCCTCCGTCACCAAGACGATGACCGCGACGGTCGCCGCGCGCCTCGCGGCAGAGGGCGCGCTCGATCTGGACGCGCCCGTGCGGCGGTACGTGCCGGAGTTCCGGGTCGCGGATGCCGAGCTGAGCCGGACGGTGACCGTGCGCGATCTCTTCACGCACACCGCCGGGTGGTTCGGAGAGCACCTCGCTTCGACGGGCCGCGGCGAGGATGCGATCGCGAAGGGCGTCGCGGCGATGGCCGGGCTCGAGCAGGTCGCGCCCGTCGGGGTGTTCTCGTACAACAACGTCTCGCTGGTCCTGGCCGGCCGCGTCATCGAGGTCGTCAGCGGGCGCCCGTACCGCGACGCCGTCCGGGAGCTCCTGTTCGCGCCACTGGGGATGGATCACTCCGCGTTCGACGCCGCGGATGTCCTGTACGAGCGGGTGGCCGCCGGTCACACCGTGATCGACGGCACGGCGGTACGCGTGCGCGGCCGGCTGAGCGAGAGCACCAACGGCGATCCGGTCGGCGGCGTCCGCTCGACGGTCGATGACCTGCTGCGGTACGCGCGCTTCCACCTGGGCGATGGGACGGCCGTTGACGGGACGCGCGTCATGTCGAAGGCGGCGCTCGAGGCCATGCGCGAGCCGCGCGTGCGGATGGGGCCCATCGGCCACGTCGGGCTTGCGTGGTTCATCGACGAGCGCGATGACGGCACCCGCATTGTCTCGCATGGCGGCGCGACGGTGGCGCACATGAGCCAGCTCGTCCTCGTGCCTGCCCGCAACGCCGCGTTCGTCATCTTGACCAACGGCGCGAACGGCGTGCGGCTGTACGCGGATCTTCAGGAGTGGCTGTTCACGACCTGGCTCGGTCTGCCGCGGCGCGCGCGGCCGGCGCGACTCGAGCCGCAGCCCGACCTCGCCGAGTACGTCGGCACATATTGGGCGCCGCTCTCGGACGTCGAGCTCGCCGCCGAGGACGGGAGGCTCGTCATGCGCCTCGCGTGGAAAGGGTCGGTCGCGGAGCGCCCGACGCCCCCGCCGCTGCCACTTGAGTTCGCCGGGCCGGACACCGTGATCGCCGCGGGCCTGACCGACGTGTCGCCGATGGGCGATTTCCTGCGCGGACCCGATGGTGCGGTCGCGTATTTCCGGTGGGGGAGCCGGGCCCGGCGGAAGGTCGGCTAGGGCCGATACCCAGCGGGCACCATTCCGCGCCGCGCCCGCAACTCTGCGTCCGCGGCGCCTTCACTACAGTTCGTGCGGCCGAGCCGGCCCGGGCCGAGCCTCACCAAAGGAGACTCACATGAGCGTCTATCGCGCCGAATACATCTGGATCGACGGCTCCAAGCCCACGCCGAAGCTCCGCTCGAAGGCGAAGGTCGTGCCGATGGGCGAAGCCCCGCCGGTCTGGGGATTCGACGGCTCCAGCACGAACCAGGCGCCGGGGAAGAACTCGGACTGCGTCCTGAAGCCGGTCTTCGTGTGCCCTGACCCGGTCCGCGGCGGCGACAACAAGCTCGTCATGACCGAGGTCCTGCTCACGGACATGACCCCGCACCCGACGAACACGCGAGCGGCGAACGCTGCCATCGCAAAGAAGTACGCGAGCGACGAGACGTGGTTCGGGATCGAGCAGGAGTACACGTTCTTCGACGGATCGCGGCCCCTCGGATTTCCCGAGAACGGGTTCCCGCCGCCCCAGGGCGGCTACTACTGCGGCGTCGGCGCCGACGAGGTCTTCGGCCGTGAGGTCGTCGAGGCGCACCTCGACGCGTGCGTGCACGCGGGCTTGAAGATCGCCGGCATCAACGGCGAGGTCATGCCCGGCCAATGGGAGTTCCAGATCGGGCCGATCACCGCGCCGGACATCGGGGACCAGCTCTGGATCGCACGGTGGCTCCTGTACCGCGTGGCCGA
>JALYKF010000139.1 GCA_030774905.1 Chloroflexota bacterium | reverse complement strand
GCGCCGCGGCCCGATTCGGAGGTCTGGATGATGCCGCCGCTCTTCAGATCGCCCCCACCGGCGCTCACGAAGACCGACAGGACCATCAGGGCCGCGGAGACGATCAGGAACGCCCAGTGGAACCGGTAGACCAGGTGACCCCAGGTCGCGAACATGCGCCCCTCCCTATTGACCGTGAACCGTGTTTACGCTGTAAACTACTTTCCGATGACCGCCCTGTCAACCGCCGCGCGAGCCCCGCTGACGCGAGCGCGGATCGCCCAGGCCGGGCTCGCGGTGCTCGACCGCGACGGGCTCGATGCGCTCTCGATGCGCCGCCTCGGCGCGGAGCTCGGCGTCGAGGGCATGGCGGTGTATCGCCACTTCCCGAACAAGGCGGCGGTCCTCGCGGGCGTCGTTGAGGTCCTGCTCGCGGAGCTCGTGATCCCGCCGCCGTCGGACGTCGCGTGGCAGCTCGTGTTCCGCGACGTCTCCCGCGCGTACCGCGCGCTATTGCTCCGACATCCGCACGCGATCCCGCTGCTGGCCACGCTGCCGCTGACCGATCCCGCAGCGGCGCGCGCGGCCGGTGCGGTGATGGCATTGCTGCGGGCCGCGGGCTTCGATGCGCAGAGCGCGTTGAAGACGCTCGCGACGATCACGTCCTACGTCGTCGGGGTCGCGCAGTGGGAAGTGGGGACGGCGCCGTATCGGGCGGCGGGGCGCGATGTCACGTTGCCGGCCGATGCGGATCCGTATCTCGTCGAGCTACTGCCGCAGCTTGCTGAAGATGATTGTGATGAGACGTTCGAGTTCGGACTCGATGTGATCGTTCGCGGCCTCGAAGCGCGCTCATAATGAGCGCATCGGGGTGTGGCGCAGTTAGCAGCGCGCCGCGTTTGGGACGCGGAGGTCGCGGGGGCGGGACCCGCCACCCCGACAGGGCCTAGCGGCTGAGACGACCTCGAAGCCGTAGAGCCCCACTTCTTCAGCGATCGTTCGGTGTGCACGCCGAACGGTCCGCATCACATGACAGTTCGCGCACACGAGCTCGCACTTCGCAAGCTCCGCGAGCACGACGTCACGAGGGCGGCTGGCCACCATGTCGCTGATGTCAGCGGCCTTCAAGTGACCCGGCAGGTGGTCCCAGTGCATCACGCACGCAGGGTAGGTCTCACCGCAGTCCACGCACGGACGACCAGCCTTCAAAGCGTCCATCCAGGCGCGCGCGGCGCTGCGCCACACGCGCGTGCGCGCCAACCGTGCTTCCTTCCCGCGGTCGGCGTAATAGCGGCGGTCGTACGCGCGTCGGCAGTCCCCGCAATAGGAGAACTGCCCGGTCCGTGAGCTGTGGAACTCCGCCTGCGGTTTGAAATTCCCGCATTTGGCGCACCGTCGGGTCACGTTCTCCGATGCGCCGGCGATCAGGTCGTGTTCCACACATCTCCATACAGGGCTTCGGCCTCAAGGACCGCCCACGGGCCCCATCCATTGCGCTTGAACGTTCGAATGGTGTGGCAGTTCGTGCAGACCAGCTCGCACTTCGCGATCTCGCTCAGGATCTCTTCCTGCGTTCGCCCGACCACCCACGTTCCGCCGCTCAGCTCGCCGATCTTCTCGAATCCCGGGAGGTGATCCCACTGCATCACCTGAGGATCGAAGTGACGTCCGCAGTCAGTGCACGGACGCCCACTCTTGAGTCGGCGCAACCACGCTCCGCGCGAGGACGGGTACACGTTTTCGGGACCCTCGAGGAACGATTCGGCCGACCTTCAATTCGTATCGCGCGTGGCTGACCTCAGCCGAGCACGCTCTGCAATAGACCTGCAGCCCGTACAAGTTGCGCGCGCTACGCGCGAACGCCGAGCGGGGCTTCACCGCCCTGCAACGAGAGCACCGCTTCGATTCCTGCACTTTTCACTGAATAGTACGGATGTTCTAACTAAGAATCAAGTCTTTGCCACCAGAGCCGCGGCGCGGAGGCACGTTTAGCGCGGCGAGATGTGAACGATAGATGCGGCGGATCCGATCGAGCGCATACCCCCGACAACGCACGCGAGTCAGCGAACGTGCGCTAGGCGGAGGCGGCGGTCTCCATCGCGCTGACCGGGTCCCCCACGCGGACCGGACCATCGGCGCTGACGACCGTACACACGAGCCCGCGCCGGCCTTCGAGCAGCGCCTGGAACTCCGCCGGGTCGGCGCCGTTCATCTCGCCGATGTGCGTACACGGATCGCACGGCCCGTTCACGCGCAGCGTGATCGCGCCGATGCGCAGCAACGTGCCTGGCGCGAACGATCCGAGCGCCGGCAGTCCCTCGACGGTCATCTGCTCGCGCAGATCGCCGGGCTGCACGCCGACGGCGTCATGGGTCGAGCGGTCGACGACGGTGATCGCGCGCTTCGTACGAGCGGCGTGCGAGTCGCCCTCGATGCCGCCGCCGACGCGAGCTTCCGCCTCGGAGACGGCGCGCATCGGCCTCCCGTGGCCCTCATGCAGGTGCAGCGAGATCAGGGTCGCCATCACTACGAGCCTATCGCGCCGGCGGCACACTCTCCAGCGTGGGCGGAACGATCTACAGCATCGGCCACGGCACCGCGACGGCCGAGGACTTCGTGCGCACCCTGACCGACATGGGCGCGCGGCTCCTCGCCGACATCCGCAGCGCACCGGACTCGCGCCGCAACCCGCCATTCGGGGCGGGCCGGCTGCGCGACACGCTCGCCCTGTCCGGCATCGAGTACGTCCACCTCCCTGGGCTTGGCGGGCGACGGGCGCCGCGAGCCGATTCCGCGAACACCGGTCTGCGCGTCGCGGCATTCCGCGGCTACGCCGATCACATGGCGAGCGACGAGTTCCGCGCCGACCTCACGCGGCTCGAGGAGTACGCGCGTCTCGCGCCGGCCGCGTTCATGTGCGCCGAGACGCTGTGGTGGAAGTGCCATCGGCGGCTGCTCGCCGATCGGATGACCGCAGATGGCTGGAGGGTCGTGCAGCTGCGAGTCGGCCGGCCGGCTGAGCCGCACCGGCTGACCGACGCCGCGCGGGTGGAACAGGGCCGGCTCTCGTATGACTGATACTCGCGCCGTGCCGAGGACGTGGCCGGAGGACTGGGAACAGCGCAAGGCCGGAACAGGGTGCGCGATGTGCGCGCAAGGCCGTGTCGATGAGAACGAGTTCGGGGTCCGCGTGTACGAGAGCGACACGTCGGACGCGTACCTGCAGAAGGCCGACGTCGGCCAGCGTGGCTACTGCATCGTCATCTGGCGCGGCCGGCACGTCGCCGAGCCCACGGAGCTCAGCGATACGGATGCGGGCGTGTACTGGGCGGATGTGCTGCGGGTCGCGCGCGCGATCGAGCTCCATTACACGCCCGCGAAGCTGAACTTGATGCTGCTCGGCAACGCGATCCCGCACCTGCACACGCACATCGTGCCGCGCTACGTCGACGATCAGAACCCCGGCAGGCCGCCGCACATGGAGCCGACCACGAAGATGCTCCAGATCGAAGACGTGCGTCGCGACGCCGCGAAGCTGCGCGAGCTCGTCGAGGGCCAGGTCGCCGAATAGCCGCACCGCTCTTCGATCCGGGGCACGCGACCACGGTCATGGAGGCACCCGCGCCAGGCATCGGGAACTGGGCCGGCGCGCCGAGCGCGCTCGTCACGCCGAACGGCGTGCTCCTCGCGTACCGCCTGCGAGCACCGCGGCCGCGCCGCGGCTATGAGCTGCGGCTCGCGTCGAGCAGCGATGGCCGCGCGTTCCGCGACGTGTGGACGCTACGCAGCGATGATCTCGGTACTCCGTCGATGGAGCGCGCGAGCCTCGTCGCGATCTCGGGGGGCGTGCGGCTCTATCTGAGCTACGTGGATCCCGTCGATGCCCGCTGGCGCATCGATGTGCTCGAGGCCGAGACGCCCGAGCAGCTCGATCTCCGCACCCGCCGTGCGGCCATCACCGCACAGAGCGCCAGTGTCGAGACCGTGAAGGATCCGGTCGTCATGCGACATCACGGCGGCTGGCTCATGTTCGTGAGCTTTGGCTCCCGTGAGCTGCCGGCAGTGTCAGGATCCAGTCACTCGCTGCACGAGACCGCGGACGCATTGAGCACCGGCCAGCTCCTCTCCTGTACGGGCCTCGCCACGAGCCAAGATGGCCTCACTTGGCAATGGGAGGGCCCGGTGCTCATTCCGCTGCGGCGTGGCTGGGACGGCTTCGAGACCCGCATCAGCGTGGTCATCCCGCGAAGCGACGGCTGGCTCGGCCTGTATGACGGGATCCCGAGCCTCGCCGACAACTACGAAGAGCGCACGGGTATCGCGACGAGCCCCGATCTTCGTATGTGGACCCGGCAGTCGACGGATGGACCGGCGTTCCGTTCGCCGTACGCGAGTGGATCCCTTCGCTACGCGTGCGCCGTCCAGCTTGGAGGCGAGATGCTCGTGTACTTCGAAGCGGCGCGCGCGGACGGCGCGCACGACCTCATGGTCGCCACGGCTCAGGTCAGCGGCTGACGAGTCGCTAGCGCCGCGCGCAGCTTCGCGCCGGCGAGACCCCGATGCGAGATCGCGTTCTTCTCCTCGCGTGGCACCTCGGCCATCGTGCGGCCGTCCTCGGCGATGATGAAGACCGGGTCGTAGCCGAAGCCGTCCTCGCCGCGCGGCGACTCGGCGATCTCGCCGCGGACCTCGCCGTCGAACGTCTCGACGCGGCCGTCAGGGTCGGCAAGGGCGATGACCGCGACGAACCGCGCGGTCCGGTCGGTCACGCCGTCGAGCAGGCCGAGCAGCATCCGATTGCGCTCGGCGGGCGTCGCCTCCTCGCCGAAGAACCGGCGGCTCCGGACGCCGGGCGCGCCGCCGAGAGCGTCCACCTCGAGGCCCGAATCGTCCGCGATCGTCGTCAGCCGCGTCGCACGGGCGTACGCGCGGGCCTTGAAGACCGCGTTCTCGGCGTACGACGGCGCGTCCTCCGGCGGATCAGACGGCGGATCCGCAAGGTCGTCGACGCTCTCGAGCTCGACGTCCAGTCCTTTGAGCAGGGCGCGCAGCTCGGCGACCTTTCCGTGGTTGCGCGTGCCGAGGAGGAGCTTGCGGGTCACCGGAGCGCGCGGCGCTGGGCGTTCATGAGCTGGTCGATGCCGTTCATCGCGAGGTCGAGCACGCGATCGAAGTCGGCCCGCGAGAAGGCCTTCTTCTCGGCGGTGCCCTGCACCTCGACGAGCTGGCCCTTGTCGGTCGCAACGACGTTCACGTCGGCGTCGGCGATGGAGTCCTCGGCGTACGCGAGGTCGAGCATCAGCTCGCCGTCGACGAAGCCCGCGGACACCGCAGCGACCTGGTTGATCAACGGGCTCGGCGACATCTTGCGAAGCGCGTGCGCGAGCGCGACGTATCCGCCGGTCACCGCCGCGGTGCGCGTGCCGCCATCGGCCTGGATCACTTCGCAGTCGACGGTGACGCTGCGCGGGCCAAGGGCTTTGAGATCGATCGTCGTGCGAAGCGCGCGTCCGATGAGCCGCTGGATCTCGAACGTCCTGCCGCCCGGCCGGCCGGCGATGCTCTCGCGCTGGCTGCGCTCGGGCGTGCTGCGCGGCAGCATCGCGTACTCCGCGGTGATCCAGCCGGTGCCCTTGCCGTCGAGGAACCGCGGCACGCTGTCGGTGAGGGTCGCGAGGCAGAGCACGACCGTGTCGCCGAATGAAATGCGCGCGGATCCCTCGGCGAACTTCGACACGCCCACCTCGATGGTGACCGGACGCAGCGCGTCGGCCGCGCGGCCGTCAGGCCGCTTGAACTTCGCCATTCGTCGCCTCCCACAGCTCGCGCAGCTCCGCGTCGGTGTACGACTCGAGCTCGCGGCCATCCGACCGCGCACGCTGCTCGATCCGGCCGACGTGCGCCGCGAATCGCTCGTTCGCCTCACGCAGGGCGGTCTCGGCGTCGAAGCCGCGCTCGCGCGCTTCGGCCACGACCCCGAACAGCAGCTCGCCCAGGAACTCCGGATCGTCGATGTCCATTGGCAGCTCGATGCGCGGCGGGCGCAGCTTCACGCGCGCCGCGCGCTCCTGCAGCCGCTCGGCCGCGAACAGCGCGGGCAGCGAGCGGGGCACGCCGTCGAGGATGGACGTTCGCTCGGTCTTCTCCGTGCGCTTGATCTGCTCCCACTGGACGAGCAGGTCCTTGCCGTCGAGGCTCGTGCCCGCGAAGACGTGCGGATGCCGGCGCACGAGCTTCTCGCCGATCGACCGCGACACGTCCGCCATGTCGAACGCGCCTGCCTCGCTCGCAAGCTGCGCGTGGATCGCGATCTGGAAGAGCAGGTCGCCGAGCTCGTCCTGCAACGTGGCAAGGTCGCCGCGATCGAGGGCGTCGAGCGCCTCGTACGCCTCCTCGAGCAGATGCGGCCGCAGGCTCGCGTGGGTCTGCTCGCGGTCCCACGGGCAGCCGTCGGGCGCACGCAGCCGCTCGGCGATGCGGCTCACCGCGGCGGGGCTGGCGAGGTCCGCATAGCGATCGCGCGGCGGGAGGACCACGAAGCCGTCCTGCGGCGCGGCGGCGTCGAGCACCTCGGCCGGGTAGTGCTTGGCCAGCAACGCGCGATCGAGCGGCGCGTCGAGCGCGATCGCGACCGCGCGAACGCTGGTGAAGGAGTGCTGGTCGAGCGCGGATGCGGGCACGACATCAACGCCACCCGGCCACGCTGCGAGGACCGCGCGCAACGCCTCGCTAGGGCTGGAACTCATAGCCCGGCACGAGCTTCCGGACGTCGTGCACGCGGCGCTGCTTGTCGAACCAGTACGCGTACGCGCTGTCGTGGATCTTCGTCGTCTGCTCGTCCGTGAGCGCCCGCGCCGGATCCTTCTCGACGACCTTATAGAACTCCGTCTGCCCGGTGGTCGAGAACTGGCGGCTCACCGTGCCCGGTGCGAGCGCGAAGAGCTCGTTCTCCTTCGTCACGCTGTCGAGCTGGCCGCGCGTGAACCACCCGGCGTCTCCGCCGTTGGCCGCCTCGGTCGTGTCCTCGCTGTACTTCTTCGCGACCTCGGCGAAGTCCGTCCCCTTGTCGAGCTCGGCCTTCGCGTCGCCGATCTTCTTCAACGCGTCGGTGAAGTCCTTCGGCAGCTGGCTCGTCGGCGACGGGAGGCTGATGAGGATGTGCAGGAGGTGGATCTGCTCCGTCGGCGACTTCGCCGACTGCGCCTGCGCGTCGGCCGTGAAGTGCTCGCGCAGCATGTCGTACTTCGTGTGCAGGAGGATCTCATCCATCCCGAAGCCGCTGGTCAGCCAGCGCCGTACGACCGGGTTGGCGTCGGCGGCGCGGCGCTCCTTCACCTGGAGCACGTGGTAGCCGAACTCTGACTTCACCGGGTCGGAGATGTCGCCGATCTTGAGCGCCTGCGCGGCGGCGTCGTACGCCTTCACGAGCTGGCCCGCGCCGGCCCACCCGATCTCGCCGCCCGAGTCCTTCGAGCCGGTGTCGTCGGATTGCTTCGCGAGCTCGTTCCACAACGTCTGGTCGTTCGGATTCGCGCGCAGCCGCGTCGCGAAGTCCTTGGCCTTCGACAGCGCGGCCGCGTCGGCGGCGTCCTTGTCGGTGGCGGTGTCGTCGATCTTCACGAGGATGTGCCGCGAGCTGTACTGGCCAAATGACTCCTCGTACTTCGCGCGGAGGTCCGCAGCGGAGATCGTGTAGTGCTCGTCGCGGGCCACCGCCTCGAGCAGCGCCTGCTCGACGAGCGAGTTCACCGCGATGCCGTTGTAGTCGGCCTTCTGCGAGGCGAGCTGCGGATCGTTCTCGAACGCGGCCGGCACCTGGTTGTCCTCGTAGAACTTGACCAGCTCGTACGAGCGCTCGTGGGCGTAGACCCGGTACGGCAGGCTGTGGCCGTCGATCATCGCGGCCGGCTTCAGATTGGCGTCGTAGTAGCGGTTCGCGCCAGCCCACACAGTCAGTCCGACGGCCGTACAGAGCAGCACCGTGAAGACGACGATGATGACCGTCTGCTGGCGGCGCTCGCGCTGCCAGCGGGCCTCGCGCTGGCGTTGGGTCAGCCGAGGCAGTGGGATGCGACGTGCCACGAGATCTCCCCCGAACGTGCTGCGAGCCCGCACTGCGGGCTCACGTCAAATGGTAACGCCGTTGGAATGCGGCTAGGTGAGCGTCCGATAGACCGCGAGCGTGTCGTCGGCGGCGCGATCCCAGCTGAACTGCGCGGCCCGCGGCTTGGCCTTGGCTCGGAACGCCGCGCGCATGGACTCGTCCGCCAGCAGCGCCACAAGGGCATCGCCAAGGGCGTCCGGATCGCGCTCGTCGACGAGCAGGCCGGCCTCGCCGACGACCTCCGCAACGGCGCCCGCTCGATACCCCACGACCGGCGTTCCGGCCGCGAGGGCCTCGAGCGCGGTGAGGCCGAAGCCTTCGAGCCAGGCCGCGTGCAGCAGACACTCCGCGCCCGCGTACAGCGCCGCGAGCGTCGCGTCGTCCACGCCGCCGGCGACCACGACACGCGACGGATCCACGCGCGACTGCGCGAGCGCGTCGCGCATCAGCCCGGCGAGCTTGCCGAGCGTGCCGGCGATGACGAGCCGCAGGTCGCGATCCCGATCCGCCGCGCGGGCGAACGCGGCGAACAGTCCCTCCATGTTCTTGCGCGGATCGAACTGCCCGACGTACAGGACGTACCGCGC
>JALYKF010000138.1 GCA_030774905.1 Chloroflexota bacterium | reverse complement strand
GCGACCGCCCCCGCGAATCCGACGTGCGCGATGATGCGTTCGTCGCTCGTTTGCAGATCCACTCTTCGCTCCCCGGCGGCACGGTATCCAGCGCGTCGAGTGGTGTCAATAACAGAGCGACAGGGTTGTCCACATTCGCGGAGGCGTACTTCGCGCGCTATCGCTACCCGGACTGGCTGCGGAGGCACTCGCTCGTCGTCGGCGCGATCGCGGCGCGGCTCGGCGAGGCCCACGCGGCTGCGGGCGCGGATCTGGATACGCGTGCGGTCGCACTCGGCGGGTACCTCCACGACATTGGCAAGAGCCCGCTGCTCGCTGGCGACGACCGTGAGCACCACGTCCTTGGTCCCCTCGTGCTGGCGGCGGAAGGCCTCCCGGAGCTCGAGGAGCTATCGCGGCGGCACCCCGTCTACGCGCCGCGCGATCCGGCGACGGCGCCGCGGACGCTCGCCGAGAAGATCGTCTACTACGCCGACCGGCGCGGCGGTCAGCGCGTCGTCACCCTCGCGGAGCGGATCGAGGAGCAGCTCGCGCGTCACTCCGAGCTCGCGCACCTGCGCGCCTCAGATCTCGCGATGGCCCAGGCGATCGAGCGCGATGTGTTCGAGGGGATCGCGCTGCGTCCCGAGGATCTGGCGTGAGCGTGGATCGCGCGCGGCTCGAGGCCCGTACCGCCGCGCTCTCGGCCATCGGCGGAAGCGGTACGAGCGTCACCCGGCTCGGGCTCAGCCCGGACGAGCAGCGCGCGCGCGAGCTGATCGGAGGGTGGCTGCGCGCAGGCGGGGCCGTCGTTCGCCGCGACGCCGCCGGCAACGTGTACGGGCGCTTCGGCGCCGCGGGTCCGGCGATCCTCGTGGGGTCGCACATCGACTCGGTGCCCGAGGGCGGGCGGTTCGATGGTGCGCTCGGCGTGCTATGCGCGGTCGAGGCCGTCGACGCGCTCCTCGATGACGGCGTGCGGTTCCGCCGGCCGGTCGAGATCGTCGGCTGGTGCGACGAAGAGGGCGCGCGCTTCGGTATCGGGCTGTTCGGATCGTCGGCGGCGTTCGGCAGGCTGCCCGAAGGCGCGGCAGCGCGTACGGACCGCACGGGTGTGACGATCGCCGATGCGCTCCGGGCCATCGGGGAGTCCGGCGACCCCGCGGCCGCGAAGCGCGGTCCGGGTGAGCTTGCCGCGTATCTCGAGCTACACATCGAACAGGGGCCGCGCCTTGCGGATCGCGGTATCCCGCTCGGCGTGGTGAGCGACATCGTCGGCATCCTGCACGCGCGGGTCACGGTGCGCGGCCGCCAGGATCATGCCGGCGCGACGATCATGACCGCGCGGCAGGACGCGCTCGCGGCGGCGGCCGAGATGATCCTCGCAGTAGAAGCCGCGGCGCGCGGCCTGCCGGACGCCGTCAGCACCGTGGGGGAGATCGGCGTGCGCCCCGGGGCGAAGAACGTGGTCCCCGGCGAATGCGTGTTCTCGCTCGACCTGCGCGCGCGCGAGGAGCCGACCGTCGAGCAGCTCGCGCGCGACGTTCGCGAGGCGATCCGGCGCATCGGCGATGCCCGCGGCGTCAGGTCTTCGCTCGACGTCCTTTCGCGTGTGCCGGCGGTGCCGCTCGATGCGGCGCTCCGCGATCTGTTCCTCCGCTGCGCGAAAGAGGTCGGCGTGGACGCGCCCGAGCTCTTCTCCGGGGCGGGGCACGACGCCGAGAATTCGCAGCTCGCAGGTGTGCCGACTGGCATGCTGTTCGTCCGATCGACCGGTGGCAGCCACAATCCGAGCGAGCTCGCCACGCTCGATGACGCGGTCCTCGGGGCCCGGGCCCTCGCACTCGCGTTGACGGAGCTTGCGGGCTAATATCGCGCGGGTCCGCCAGTTCACGTCAACTGGCAAGCGGGGAGGCAAGCACGCGTGGCGCGAGCGATGTTGAGCGAGCCCAAGACGGCGAGCTATCGCATCGGGGAGCTGGCAGCGAAGGTCGGCATGACCGAGCGCACCATCCGGTACTACGAGGAGCTCGGGCTGCTCGATTCCGTGAAGCGCCTCGACGGCGGGATCCGCGTCTACACCGACGAGGATGTCAGGCGCCTCAAGTTCATCCGGAAGCTGAAGGTCCTCGGGCTCTCCCTGCAGGAGATGCACGAGCTCGAGGGCATCTACACCTCGCAGCGCAGCAACCGGACCGTTCTGCCGCGGCTCATCGAGCTCCTCGACGTGCATCTTGCGACCGTCGACGGGCGCATCTCGGAGCTGCAGGCCCTCCGCGATGAGATCCGCAGCTATCGCGAGCACGTGACGCAGCGACTCCTTGAGGCCGATCGCTGATGGAGAAGAGCGTCATCCTCGGTGCGGCCCGTACGCCGATCGGCGCGTTCCTCGGCGGCCTCGCACCGATGAAGGCTCCGCAGCTCGGCGCCATCGCGATCAGGTGCGCGATAGAGCGCAGCGGCGTGGCGCCCGAACGGATCGACGAGGTGTTCATGGGGAGCGTGCTGCAGGCCGGTGTGGGTCAGGCGCCCGCGCGCCAGGCCGCGCTCGGCGCGGGTCTGCCGCGCAGCGTTCCGTGCACGACGATCAACAAGGTCTGCGGCTCCGGGTTGAAGGCCGTGATGCTCGCCTCCTCGCAGATCGCCGCGGGCGAGTACGGCGTCATCGTCGCCGGCGGCATGGAGTCGATGTCCAACGCGCCCTATCTGCTCCGGGGTCTGCGGCAGGGCCTGCCGCTCGGTGAGCACTCGATAGAGGACGCGAACCTGACCGACGGGCTCGTCGACGCGTACGGCGGCGGGCACATGGGACTCGGCGGGGAGAAGGCCGCCGCGAAGAGCGGCCTGACGCGCCAGGACCAGGATCGCTTCGCGCTGCGGTCGTACGAGAAGGCCCTCGCCGCGCAGCGCAGCGGCGCGTTCAGCGCGGAGATCGTCCCTGTCGATGTGCCGGTCATCAAGCGCACGGGACAGGTCACCCGCGTGGAGAAGGACGAGTCACCGCGCGAGACGACGCTCGAAGCGCTCGCCGCGCTCAAGCCGGCCTTCAGGCCCGACGGGACGGTCACCGCAGGCAACGCCTCGAAGCTGAACGACGGGGCGGCTGCGCTCGTGGTGGCCGGTGAGACGCGCGCGCGCGAGCTCGGCGCGACGCCGCTCGCGCGCATCATCGCCCAAGCGCAGTTCGCCCACGAGCCGGACCTCTTCCTCCTCGCCCCGTCGGGCGCGATCGCGCGGGTGCTCGAGAAGGCTGGGTGGAGCGCGGGCGAGGTGGACCTCTACGAGGTGAACGAGGCGTTCTCGGGCATCGAGGCGGTCCGCCGCGAGATCGGCATCGCGGAAGATCGCTTCAACGTCAATGGCGGTGCCGTCGCGCTCGGGCACCCCATCGGCGCGTCCGGTGCGCGCCTCCTCGTGACGCTGCTGTACGCGCTGCGGGCGCGCGGCAAGCGGCGCGGCGTCGTGTCGCTGTGCTTGGGCGGCGGCGAGGCCGTCGCGCTCGCGGTCGAGGCGCTCTAGGTGGAGCAGATCGGCGTCGTCGGCGCCGGCACGATGGGCGCGGGCATCGCGCAGGTCTGCGCGACCGCCGGGCTGCAGGTGGTCCTGGTCGACATCGGCCTCGAGCAGCTGCAGCGCGGCCAGGCCGTCATCGCGGAGTCGCTCGCGCGGCTCGAGCCGAAGGGCAAGCTGCCGCGTCCGGCGGCCGAGATCGCCGGCCGGATCCGCACCAGCACCGCGATGAGCGACCTCGCGAAGGTCGACTTCGTCATCGAGGCCGCCTTCGAGGACGCCGCGG
>JALYKF010000137.1 GCA_030774905.1 Chloroflexota bacterium | reverse complement strand
GCCGGAGGCGGCGGTGCCGCCTGAACCGGTGGCTGGTACGGCGCAGCCGTGATGTTTGACGCCGGCGGCGGTGCCGGCGCGGCCGGCTGTTGAGCTGGCGGCACGCGGTAGGCCGCTGGTGCCGCAGATGGAGCCGGCGAGCTGTCCGGCCGAGCCGGTGGCGGCGCCGGCGTCTGCACGGCGGTTTGTACCGGCACCTGGCGAGCGGACTCTTGCGGCATCGACCGGATCTCGGCGACGAGCTCTTTGAACACCCCGCGCAACGCCTCGGTCGCCGCCGTGCGCATCTCCGCCATCGGGATCGTTGCGGCGGGCGAGGTCGCGCGCGACGAGCCCGAGCCCGCACCATCGACCGCGCGACGGAGGGCGTCGCGTTCGATGCGCATCGCGTCGAGCTCGGCGACCGTCGACGGGCGCTGCGCGCGCGCTTCCTCGGCGATCGCCTCTGCGCTCACACGCGCGCGCTCGCGAATCTGGTTGGAGGCCCGTAACGCCGCGGAGAGGGAGTCCTGGACCTGGGCATCGAAGTCCTCGTACACCGCGACGCGCCTGCGGGCGGCCTCGAGCTCGCCTTCCAGCTGGGCGACGCGGAGCGAGAGCTCGCGCACGCGCGTGGCCAGCGAGCCGATCATGTCGTCGGCGGCGAGCGGCGTGCTGTACTGCGGGCGGCCGGCGTCAGCCAACGGTGCACCTCTCTACGGTTCGCGGGCCTGACCGTCCAGACGCAGGCTCGCGCGCGGCATCGATGAACGCACGTCGCGCGCCGCGACCGTTCGTGGAAGCAAGGGTACACAACGACGGCGCCTCAAAGAAGGGGTATTCGCGACGAGTCGCGCGAATCAGCGCGCCGATACGCCGGTGACACCCAGCTCGCCGGAGGCGTTCGAGGCCACGAACGCGTCGATGACGATCGGATCGAACGCCCGACCGCGAGCGGCGATGAGCAGCCCCATCGCCTCCGCTGGACGCAGCGGCGCGCGGTAGGGACGCTCGCTGGTCATCGCGACGAACGCGTCGGCGACGCTCAGGATCCGTGCGCCGAGCGGGATCTGCGGTCCGGCGAGCTCGTCCGGATACCCGGTCCCGTCCCATCGTTCGTGATGCGCCCGGACGATGCGGGCCGCGTCGCCGAGGAACGCGAGCGCCAAGAGGATCGTTTCACCCAGCACCGGGTGGCTCCGCACGATCTCCCGCTGGTCCTCGCTCAGCTCGCCAGGCGTCTCGAGCACCTTGCGGTCGATCCCGAGCTCACCGACGTCGCGGAGCAGCGCGGCGACGTAGATGTCGTCGAGCGCGCCGCTGTCGACGTCGAGCTGCTGTGCGATCGCCGCGGCGATCCCGGCGACCCGTTCCCCGGAGCCAGCCAGGAGCGGCTGATTGCCTTCGACCGCGAGTCGGAACGCGTCCACGATCCTCGCGCGCGAGTCGCTCTCGTCCGGGCGGGCGGCCGAGCGGGTGTGGGCGACGACCGCTGCGAGCCGGCGCTCGATCGCGGGCGGAGCGCCGGGCTTCGCCGGCACCGCATACGTGTTGGCGAGCAGCGTCGCGGCGTGGTCGCACAGCTCGACGAGCAGCTGCAGGATCCCGGACGTCAGTCCTTCCCGCTGCGGCTCGTGCACGAAGAGGTACGTGCCCTGGCCACGCACCGGGATGAGGGCGGTGGCGCCGGTCTTGAGGAATTGGGGCAGCTGGATCCGCCGCTCCCGCGCGCCATCGGTGACCACCACGGCCACGCCGCGATGACGGACCTCCTCGATGAGCGGCCCACAGCCCCGCTCCACCTCGAGCGCGCCGATGCCGATGGCGTAGAGCGCATGGCATCGACCGTCGGGCAGATCCTGGAGCACGACGACATCGTGGGCGGTCGCGATGTCTCGCGCGCTTCGGGCAAGCCATGTCGCGATCTGCATCTCCGCACGCTCCGCGCTGTGTGCTTCGAGCACGCTGGCGAGTACCTGCCGCTGCTCCTCGATGGCCCGACCCCCGCGGATCCGCACCGCCGTCGTCGCGACTTGATCGGCGACCCGGGCGAGGTCCTCGCGCCGCTCGCTCGTAAGGCGCCGCCGCCGGGTCGACGCGAACACGGCGAAGCCGACGAGCCGGCGGGCGTCGCGCAGTGGCAGCAGGAACGGGTGGCCGGTCCGCAGCGCCTCCGGCGGGTTGGCGGACGCGGGGATCGCGGCGCTCGGGATGAACGCCCCCGTCCCAGCGCTGACACGCAGCGGGTCGATCTCCCCGCCCGACATCCGGAAGCGCGCGCGCTGCTCGGGGTCGATGGCGGTGGCCTCGATAGCGGTGAACGTCCCGATGCCGCGGTCGTCGAACAGCAGGACGGCGGGGGTGTCCTCGGGGAGATCGAGGGCCCGCTCGGAGTACGCGAACAGGATGCGGGCGAGCTCGGAGTGCGAGGTCGCGGCGGTGATCGTCGCGATCGACGCGTACGCCGATTCGGTGCGGCGCTGGAACCCCCGGTACTGCGCACCGAGCCCACCCGCCAGCGCGGCGGCGGCGAGGTAGAGCACGCCCCAGGCGAGCCCGCCGATGACCTCTTCGAGGCCGGCCCCGGGTCGCAGGACGCCGACCTCGACGATGATCGCCATGCCCATGGCCGCGAGGTAGAGCAGGTATGCGCGTCGCACGGTGAACGCGCCAAGGAGGATGGGAACGAGCAGGACCGCAGGGGCGAAGGCGCTGTACTTCGTGAACAGGGCGACGGCGAGCGCGAAGGCGAAGAACTCGGCCACCGTGCCTGCCGTGGCGGCGAGCTGCCGGCGTGCGCGCCGGGACGCAAGCTCCTCGATCGCTGCCGCGAGGGCGAGCGCGACGCCCACCGCGAACGCGCGCGACGGCACGTCCGGGCCGGCGAGGTCGGCCTGGTACGCGATGCCGACGAACACGAGAACGGCGATCGCGAGCGCGACGCGAGCGCGAAGGTGCAGGGCCGCGATGGCGCGTTCGGCCTCGGTCATCCCCGCGGGCCCGCCTGGTCGCTCATCCAGTCTCCCTCTTGGCTCAGCGCAACCTAATAAAAGGAGTGAGGGGGCGTCCCCACGTGCCCGCTCGCGCCCGCATTCGGTTGCGACCGCAGACGACGCGAACGTGCGTGGAGCGCGCCCGTGGTGATCGTGTCCCTAGAATGCGACTTCGATGGCCATTCGAGTGCTGCTCGTCGACGATCACGAGCTCGTGCGTCAAGGGATCGCGGCGATGCTCGCCAAGGCCGACGACCTCACGATCGTCGGCGAAGCGCGTACCGGCCGCGAAGCCGTCGAGTACGCGCGGCGGGAGCTACCCGACGTGATCCTCATGGACGTGCGCATGCCCGACATGGATGGACTCGAAGCGACGAAGAAGATCAAGGAAGAGCGTCCACGGACGGCCGTGGTCATGCTGACGATGCACGAGAACCCCGCCTACCTGCGCGAGGCGGTCCGCGCCGGTGCGGCCGGTTATCTGTTGAAGGACGTCTCGCGCGAGGAGCTCATCGACGCGATCCGGCAGGTCGCGACCGGCGGCGCATTCATCGAGTCCCAGATGCTGAAGGGGATGCTCAGCGAGATGAAGCCGCAGGGCCCGGTGCCCGCGGCCGCGCGCAACCTCACCAAGCGCGAGCGCGAGATCCTCTCGCTCGTCGCCGAGGGCATGAGCAATCGCGAGATCGCCGAGCGCCTCGTGCTTTCGCCGGAGACGGTGAAGAGCCACGTCGCCGCGATCCTCGAGAAGCTCGGCGTGTCGGACCGCACGCAGGCTGCCATCTACGCGGTGCGCAACGGCCTCGTCGAGGGCATGACCGCCTAGCCCCCGCCGGCGCTCCGCCACGCCTGCCGCGACGCCCCCGCGACCGCTCGCACCGGCAGGTGATCGAAGGTCTTGTTGATGCTCGGGCCGAGTCGCTCGATGTCCGCCCCGTACACGTGGATCGAGATCGCCCGCGCCGTGCCGGCATTCGCCACGCGGTGAATGTTCTCCGCGGGCGGGACGAGCGCCGTGCAGCTGCCGCGAGCCGCGGTCTCCTGCCCGGTCTCGACCAGGCAGCGCGCTCCGGCGTGATCGGCCAGCCGGTAGAGGGTCTGGGATTCGGTCCCTTCGTACATCCCGACGACGCACCAGCTCACGTGGTCGTGGATCGGGGTGCGCTGACCTGGGTACCAGACCAGCACGACGACGCTGTGGCTTCGGTCGGGCGCCACGTGCAGGACGTGCTGCGTATAGCGATCGGCCGATCCGACGCAGGCCCTCGCCGGCAGGACGTCAGGCTCCCGGAGCAGCTCGCCAAGGCGATCGCGGATGGCCGCGACGAGCCCGTCGACGTCGCCGCGGAACCGCTCGTGGATCGATGCGAGATCGCGGACGAAGTCATCGAGCGGTTGAGCGGCGACCGGCACGCGCGCAACATACTCCGTCACAATTGCGGCGGTCAGTGTCCGATCAGGATCTCCTCCGCGGGCTCGAGCGCGCCACCTGGCGCGTCGGCGCGACGACGAACGACGACGATCTCTTCGCCCTGATCCTCGAGGCGGCGTCCGACATCGGATACGACTCCGCGTCGCTGATGGTCTACGACCGGGCGCATGACGCGCTGGTCGTGCGTGCGGCTAAGGGCGCAGACCTTCTGAACACGAGGCTCGCCGCGGGGCCTGCGATCTCGTGGCGCGCGATGGAGCGCCGGCAGCCGATCGTCGTGCAGGGGCCGGTCGGCCCGGACCTGCCGCACACGTACACGAAGGATGTCCCCTACTCGATCGTGCTGCCGCTCCTCGTCGGCGCGAAGGCGCTCGGGGTGTTGAACGTCAACCGCTCGTCGGCGCCCTCCGAGTCCGAGGTCGGCTACCTGCGGATCCTCGCGTACCAGGCGGCGTTCGCGATCGAGCGCGCGGGTCTGTACGCGGACCTGCAGCTCTTCACCGGCCAGGCGCTCTCGCAAGAGGAGGAGTCGCGCCGCCACATCGCGCGCGAGCTCCACGACGGCCTCGCCCCGGTCATCGTGTCGGCGTATGGCATCCTCCAGAACCCCGGGAAGACCGAGGTCGATGTGAAGCGCGCCACCGATTACCTGCGCAGAGCGATCCAGGAGACCCGCGCCATCATCGGCAGCGTGCGACCGGCGACCCTGGAGGATCTCGGACTCGCTGGTGCGATCTCCTCGGCGGCCACCGAGGTCGCGGCGGACGCGGGCTGGGAGATCGACGAGGACATCGCGGACATCGCGCCGATCCGGCCCGACGCGGAGGCCGCGCTCTATCGCGCGACCATGGAGGCTCTCCTCAACGCCAAGCGGCATGCGGGCGCGCGCACGGTGACCGTAAAGCTCCGGCAGGATGAGGCGTATCTCGAGATCGTCGTCATCGACGATGGCCAGGGCTTCGCGAGCGAGCAGTGGGGCGAAGCCTCAGCCAAGGAGGGCCACTACGGCCTCCTGCACATGCGCGAGCGGATCGGGCTGCTCGGCGGCGTATGCAAGATCGCGAGCAAGCCCGGCGAAGGTACGACGGTGCGCATCACCGTCCCGCGCGACCGGATCAGCTTGACGCGGGCGGCTCCGCCTCGTCGATGAGCATGACGGGGATGCCCTCGCGGACGGGATAGCGGCGGCCACACGAGGTACACACCAGGTGCGTCGTCATGTCGGTCACCGGCGCGTGATCGACCGGGCAGGCCAGGATCTGGAGCAGGTCAGGGTCGACGGCCACGACGGAACCGTAGCGTTTCATGCTCTTGACACGTCTGTCAATATCTTATTGCTATGTTGATCGACGGGGCTGGAGTGGTCGATCGGGTGGCCATGGCGACCCGACTCATCGTCGAACCGGCGCGAGCCGTCGAGGCGACGGAGCTGCCGGCTGGCGACCCGGAGCGTGCGGCGGCGCACGCCGTTGACGCCGGCATCCCGGTGGAGCTCCTGGACCGGTTCGGGGCGCGTGTCCGTCAGACCCACCGCCGGGCGAACGTGGTCGTGCTCGAGGTCCCCGCGGAGCAGCAACAGGCGCTGGCGGACGCCCTCCGAGCGTTGGGCTTCGGCGCGAGACCACCGCTACCGATCCAGCCGCTGCTCCACGAGTCGGTCCCCCTCCTCCACGTGCCGCCGCTCCACGACGCTGGCCTCGCCGGCACAGGCGTTCGGATCGCGATCGTCGATACGGGTGTCGACATCACGCATCCGGACCTCCGCGGCCGCGTCGCCGCAGCCCGGGACTTCAGCGGCGACGGGATCCACGACGACGTCGGCCACGGGACCCACGTGGCCGGCATCGTCGCCGGCAACGGGACGGTCTACCGGGGCGTCGCCCCGGCCGCGACCGTGGTCATTGCCAAGGCCCTTTCCGTGGCGGGAGGCACGGAGGACACCGTGCTGGCTGCGATGTCGTGGGCCAGCCAGCAGGGCGTCGCTGTGATGAACCTCTCGCTCGGCGGCCCAGGATCGCCGACGTCGCCGCTCGCCCGCGAGGTCGATGCGCTCGCGGCCGCGGGGATCATCGTCTGCGTCGCTGCGGGCAACGCCGGCCCGGGCCGCGGCTCGATCAGCTCGCCCGGAGACGCCCGCGGCGCCCTGACGGTGGGCGCCGCGGACAAGAACGGAGCGGTCACGGTGTACAGCTCTCGCGGCCCCGTGCCCGGAGTCCGATATAGGAAGCCTGATGTCGTCGCGATCGGTGGCGGCGTCACCGGCGGCGCGGCCTGCGCGTATGGGACCGGCATCACGAGCGCGCGGGCCGATGCGCTCGCAGCCGACCCATGCGCCGTCCCGCCACGCTACGTGCGCATGAGCGGCACGTCGATGGCCACGCCGCACGTGGCCGGCATGTGCGCCCTGTTGATCGAGGCCTTCGGTCCGGCCGACGTCAACACCCGTGCGGCTCGGGTCCGCGACGCGATCGTTCGCGGCGCCCGTCCGATCCCGCACGCCGGTCGGGCTGACGGCGGGTCCGGTCTGGTGGACGCGGAGCGCGCGCTCGCCCTGCTGCGGATGCGACTGCGCTCGGCCGCGTGACGACCGGTGGCCCCTCGCGGCCGAACGTCACTCGTCGGCGAGGTCATGGCGCTACGGCAGCGAGCGGTCAATCGCAGTCCCGACCTGCAGCGGCGCGTCGTCTTGCGGCGATTCGCGAGCGATCAACCCATCGTCGCTGCTCATCGCGAACACCGCCGTGAAGCTGAAGTAGTTCTGCAGGGACCGCCACGCGAACCAGAGCACGACGCTCGGGAAAACGAGGACCGCGTTGGGGATGCGGCCCCAGTTCCGCCACAGCACCACGATCAGCACGACGAGGCTGATCGCGCTCGCGACCCCGTATGCGCCACGAGCCAGCAGCGGGATCTCGCCATCGATCGCGAAGCGGATGAGGCCCACGCCGTACGGCTCGAGCGGCCCTAGCATCGGGGCCAGCACGCCCGCCAGGTAATCCGACGGCGACCAGAGGAAGAACGGCAGATTGGGGATGATCGCCGCGGCAGCGGCGACGGCCGCGCGCCGGAGCGCTTCGGCTCGGCCGTCCCGGCGCCAGACCGCGACGAGATAGAACGGTGCGAAGAACCACGCCGGTTGCCGCGCTGCGATCGCAAGCCCGAGGAGCACCGGCGACCACCACCGCCGGCCGATCGAGAAGACGGCGCCGAGCACAAGCAGTGCCCACAACGGATCGACGCCCGCCAAGATGTTCTGTCGCGCGATTACGGCGTTCCCGACGATCGCCGCGGTCATGAGGGGACGCCACGGCATGCGCGCCGCCCGAATTAGCACCAGGGCGAGGATCACGATCTCGCCCAGGTAGATGAACCGGATGTCGGTGAGCCCGACGGCGATGAATGGCGCCGGCACGAGGAACGACAGGGCCGGGTAGCTATATGTGGCGAGCTGCGAGCCGTCTTCCAGGTGCGTGCCGAGCGCGGGATCGAGGCCGAAGTGGCGGATCGCCTCGAGGACACTCAGATCGTGATACGGATTGCCGCCGGCGAGGACGATCTCGGCAG
>JALYKF010000136.1 GCA_030774905.1 Chloroflexota bacterium | reverse complement strand
GAGGGGGTGGCGCGGTCGTCGCGGCCGGAGCCGCGGTGACGGTGATCGAGGGCAGCGGCGAGAACGAGAGGCTCGGCAGCGCGCTCGGCGACGGCGATTGGCCGATGGTCGATGCACCGGGCCGCACGAGCAGCATCATCAGACCGAAGGCGATCAGCGCGATGAGCGCCGCGGCGAGGAACGCAGCGTCGTGGACCCTAGATGCCGTAACGCTCGGGCTCCCACCGCAGACCGAGCTCGCTCGGTGGCGCCATGTAGCCGAGCAGCGCGGATGACGCGACGACGGCGGGGCTCGCGAGGTAGCCCTCGCCACCCACGCCCATGCGGTTCTGCCAGTTCCGGTTGAACGACGTGATCGCGCGCTCGCCCTGCGCGAGCGCGTCATCGCCTTGGCCGAAGCACGGGCCGCACCAGCTCATCCGGATCTGCCCGCCGACGGAGCGCAGCACGTTGGCGACCGAATCGCCGCCGAGCCGCGGGTCGGGACGCTCGATCGCGTCCTTGACCGATCCGGAGCCAGGGAACACGACAAGATCGGTGGCGGCCTTCGTGTGACCCGCGTCCCGCGCGTCGCGCACCACGAGCGCTGCTTGCATCAGATCGTCGTAGCTCCCGTTCGTGCAGGACCCGATGTACGCCTTGTCGAACGTGATGCGCTCGGCGGCCACGGCCTCGGCCGCGAACGCGTTCCCAGGAGAGTACGGCTTGGCGATCATCGGTACGACATCGGACAGGTCGAGCGTCTCGTCGATCTCGTAGCGCGCATCGGTGCCCGGGCCGACGCGGGGGTAGGGCAGCGCGATCCCCTTCGTGCGGTACCACGCCGCGGTGAGCTCGTCCGCCGCGAAGATGCCGTTCTGCGCTTCGCCTTCGGCCATCATGTTCGCGATCGTGTTGCGGTACGCGATCGGGAGCTGCGTGCGCTCATCCACGAACTCGACGGACATGCCCTGCGACTGCGCGGTGCCCCAACGCTCCAGCAGCTTCAGGACGATGTCCTTGCCGCTCACCCACGGCTGTAGCGCGCCTGTGAAGACGACCCTGCGGGCCTTCGACAGCGTCGTGAACACGTAGCCGGTGGCCCACCCGAAGCCGAGGGTCGTCGATCCGACGCCGATGCCGACCGCGCCGTACGCGCCGTACGCCCGCGAGTGGGAGTCCGCGCCCGCGACGAACGAGCCCGGATGCACCAGGCCCTGCTCGGGGAAGTAGAAATGGAAGATCCCATCGCCCGGCGTCGCGTAGTACGGCTTGCGGATGCCGAGCTTCTCCGCGAACGCCTTGCCGATCGCGGTCTGCTTGTCGTCCGCCTCTTTCCGCGTGAACACGAAGTGATCGTTCGCCACCGCGATCTGCCGGGGGTAGATCGTGTCGCCGCCGGTGATCTGGTTGAAGGTGTGGATCGAGAACGGCGCGGTGCCGTCGGACGCCGGCAGCAGGTCGGCGTACACCCGGAGCGTCGCGCCCGGCTTCACGTCCGCGTCCTTGTCCACGCGATGGGCCCACACGATCCGCTCGGTCGTCGTCAGGCCCCGTGCGGTCGCCTCGTCGGGCCACTCGATGACCGGCGGCCGCCGGACCGACTCAACGAACTCGCGGCGGCCGATGGTGAAGATCCCGCCTGAGCGGCGGATCTCGTCTTCCTTCCCGGTCAGCGGCAGCGGGTCGTAGGTATTGCTCTGCGTCTCGTTGGTGAGGCGCCGGGTGGACGGCTCGTAGCTGAACGTGTCGCCGTCCTGCGCGTCATCGACCGCAGCTGGCGCCTGGACGACCTCGAGCCCGAGGTTGAACGCGTTGCGGCGGAAGATGTCGCCCATGTTGTTGCCGCACACGATCACCATCTCGAGGCCGGCCTCTTCGGCGACGGCTTTCAGGCCAGCGGGGCTCATCTCGCGCGAGCTGCCGATGGCGAACCGGTCGCCGGCGATCACGAAGGTCTCGCCAGCATGCACGCGCTGCCGGAAGTCGGGCATCAGGAAGCGGAACGAGCCTGCCTTCCACCGCTCGTCCAGCGTCTCGAGGCTCTCGGACACACAGTCCTTCGCGGGCGTGATCTGGTCCGTATCGATCGCGTCGAGCTTCTTGCCGGGCCGGCGCCCCGACCGGTCCCAGAAGATGAGCGCGCGACCGCGGATGGTGTGCTCCGCGCGTGCGGCCTCAGGCGCGGGTGCGCGCCGCTCGATGTCCGTGAGTGTGGTGCCGGGCAGGAGCTTCGCGGGCTCGATGCGATGGTGCACGTCGGTCACTGCGTTCAGTCTAGGCGCGCGAGCGCGTTGAGCTCCTCCTCTGCCAGCAGTCGATCCGAGGCTTTCGCGGCGGTCATGAGGCGGTCGATCCGCGCACGGGTCGCCTCGATGCCGCGATGCTCGAGCCAGAACACGACGTTGGACTCACCGCTCATCGGTCCGACCTCGATGCGCTGTTCTCGTCCGACCATCGACGCCGGGACGCCGCTGTACACGCGATCCGCGAGCGCCCGGTCGCCGCTGCGCAGGGCCTTGACGACCGCGGCCGCGTGCACGCCGGTCCCGGTGCGGAAGGCGTCGGCACCGAGCGCGGGATAGTTCGGCGGCAGCAAGGCACCGCAGTGCTCGACGACGAGCGCGGTGTACTCGACGAGCGGCTCGAGATCCGTCGAGATGAGATCCCAGAGCCGGAGATTCACGAGCAGCTGATCCATCGACGAGTTGCCGACGCGCTCGCCGATGCCGAGCGCGGTGCCGTGGACGCGGTCGGCGATGGCCGTTGCGGCAAGGGCGTTGATCGTGCCGAGGCCGCGGTCGTTGTGACCGTGGTAGTCGAGCTTCACGTCGCGTCCTTTGATGATCTCCGTCCTGATGAAGGTCAGCAGGTTGCGAACGCCTTCCGGCGTCGCGTGCCCGACCGTGTCCGACGCGCAGATCCGCTTCGCGCCCGCGGCGATGGCCGTCTCGTACAGCATGAGCAGGGTCTCCGGCTCGGCGCGCGTGGTGTCCTCGGTCACGAACATGACCGGCAGCCCGTTCTTGACCGCAAGGGCGACGGAGTCCTCGACCTGCGCGCGCATCGTGTCGAGCGACCATTTCTCGGCCACCCGGCGGATCGGGCTCGAGCCGATGAACGCGCACGTCTCGATCGCGACGCCCGAGTCCACGGACGCGCGGATGGCCCCGTCGATGTCCGCCGGATGCGTGCGACACGCGACGTTCGGCACCAGGCGCAGCTTCGTCGTCTCCTTCGCGAGCGCGACGATCTCCTCGCGTGCGCGCGCGGATGCGCCGGGCAGACCGATATCGGCGCTCTGGATCCCGAGCGCGTCCATCAGGTGGAGGAGCCGAAGCTTCACCTCGAGCGGCGGGTTGCGGACCGATGGGCCCTGCAGGCCGTCGCGCAGGGTCTCGTCGTCGAGCTCGACGGCGCGGTAGTCCGCGGCCGCGGCCCGTCCGTCGCGGTTCCAGTCGTAGACGAGCCGGTCGAGCTCGGTCATCGCGCCGGTACCCCGTAGGGGCGGGCCGGGACGACGCGGCCGTTCTCCCACGCCAGCAGCGCGATCTCCTGTGGGTCCACGCCGGTGTGCCGCGAGGAGCTGAAGCTGTACGTCGTCGCGATGCCGGCGAATGTACCGCCCTCGATCGCGGACCGTGACCGCTCGGCGTCCCCCGCCGGGTCTGCCCGGGCCGCGAGCAACGCCAGCGCATCCC
>JALYKF010000135.1 GCA_030774905.1 Chloroflexota bacterium | reverse complement strand
GTCCCCGTCTCCGCAGTCGACCCTGCGGCGACGGTGGTGTCCTTCTATCGGCTGGTCACGGCCCGCCAGTACGCGGACGCAGCACGCCTCTGGAGCGCTCGGATGCAGGCGAACTACCCGCCGGCATCGAGCGTCGATCAGCGGTTCTCCGATACGCGATCCCTGTCCGCCGACAGCGCGGTCGTGACAGCGCAGGGCCCTACCAGCGCGACCGTCAGCGTCTATCTGACCGAGGTGACCTCGCTAGGGACGCGGCACTGGTCGGGGACCTGGACGATGGTCCGCAGCGAGTCAGGCTGGCTGATGGACTCGCCGCAGCTCGGGCCGGCCTAGGCCGCGCGGCCTTCCCGAGCGCGGCGGCGCTTGCCGCGGATGTAGCGGAACAGGAAATACCCGATGAACAGCACCGGGATACCGATCACCACGTATTCGATGTAGGGCCGCGGGATGAGCCGCCGCACGGTCGGGCCGAACAGCGCGCCGAGACCCGTCCAGAACGACCAATAGATCAGGCCCGCCGCGAACACGCCGGCCGAGAACTCGTGGAGGGGCACCTTCGCGGTGCCGCCGATCAGGGACATCGCGACCCGCAGTCCGGGGATGAGGCGTCCGAGGAAGATGGCGATGAACCCGCGCCGCGCGATCCGCGTCTCCCACTCCTCGACCTGCTTCGGATCCACGTCGATGAGCCGCGCGAGCTTGTGCGCGGCGGCATCGCCGAACCGCCGCGTGATCGCGTAGGGAATGAGCGTCCCGAATGTCGATGCGGCCGCGCAGATGAGCACCACGATGGCGAGGCCGCCGAGGTCGCCCCGCGCGCGGTCGCCGTAGAACATGATCACCAGGTCGCTCGGCGCCGGCAGCGGGATACCCGCCTCCTCGATCGCGACGATGCCAAAGAGGGTCACGTACTCGTGCTGGGCGACGACCGCGAGGACGGCGGCGATGCCGTCGCGAAAGACGCGGAACAGCTCGGTCATGCGGAGAGGGCTCGCGCCGCGCGTCCGGGCAGGTCGTGGCCGAGCTGCTGCGCCATCCACGTGGTGGTCGCGGCGAGCTTGCGCACGTCGATGCCCGTGACGACGCCCATCCCATCCAGCATCCAGACCACGTCCTCGGTCGCGAGGTTGCCGGCCGCGCGCTTGGCGAAGGGCGAGCCTCCGATGCCGCCGATGCTCGCGTCGACGGTCGCGATGCCGAGCTCGATCGCCGTCAGCACGTTCGCAAGACCCTGTCCGTAGGTGTCGTGGAAGTGCACCGCCAGCCGCCCGACCGGGATCTTCACGTCGCCGTGCGCTGCGATGAGCGCCCGGACGTGCGCGGCAGTTCCGGCACCGATGGTGTCCCCGAGCGAGATCTCGGCCGCGCCGGCCGCCAGGAAGCGCGCGGCGATGGCCGCGACGGCGGACGGATCCGTTGCCCCGTCGTCCGGGTCGGCCATGACCATCGAGATGTAGCCGCGAACGTGGATCCCGCGAGCCGTTGCCGCCGCGGTGACCGCGAGCGCCGTCGCGATCGCGTCGTCACGGCCGCGGCGCAGGTTCTTCTGGGCGTAGCTCTCGCTCGCCGACACGAAGACCGCGATCTCCGTGGCCCCGGCCGCGACCGCGCGCTCGAGCCCGCGCTCGTTCGGCACGAGCACGGGGTATCGCACGCCGGGCCGGCGCTGCAGCCGCCGCATGAGGTCGTCCGCGTCGGCGAGCTGCGGGACCGCGGTGGGGCTCACGAACGAGGTCGCCTCGATGACGGTGTGGCCGGCGTCGGCCAGACGATCGAGGAGCTCGAGCTTGGTCGCCGTCGGCAGGGTCCGCTCCTCAGCTTGGAGGCCGTCGCGCGGGCTCACTTCGACGATCTGCACGCGTGCCTCGGTCATTCGTACATTGTCAGGGTATGGAGTTCCAGGACGTCGTCCGCAAGCGAAAGATGGTGCGCACGTTCGAGGACCGGCCCATCGATCCCGCGGTGCTCGAGCGGATCATCGCCAATGCGCAGCGTGCCCCGTCGGCGGGATTCAGCCAGGGGTGGGCCTTCCTCGTCTTGAATGGGAAGGACGAGACCGAGCGCTACTGGAATACGACGATGACGCGCGAGCGCCGCACCGATTTCGGATGGCCCGGGATGTTCAACGCCGCGTCGCTGATCGTGTGTCTATCGAACAAGAGCCAGTACATAGCCAGGTACGCGCTCCCAGACAAGGGCTGGGTCGATCGCGACGAGAAGCGCTGGCCGGTCCCGTTCTGGGATATCGACGCGGGCATGGCTGCACTGCTCATCCTGCAGACCGCGGTCGACGCGGGACTCGGCGCGGTGTTCTTCGGGATCCCTGACCAGTCCGGCTTCCGCGCGGCATTCGGCGTACCGGATGACTACACCGCGGTCGGCACCGTCGCGATCGGCCACCAGGCCGCGACCGATCGACCATCGCCCTCGCTCAAGACCGTGGGCCGCAAGCCGGCGTCGGACGTCGTCCATCGGGGCCGCTGGTTGGTCCGATGAAGTGGATCACGCGCGAGCATCCGCATGTCGATCGGGTGGCCTGCCCGTGGCTCATCGACCGGTTCGTCGACCGCGAGGCGGAGTTCATCTACGTGCCCGCCGACCAGGTCGCGGCCGAGGCCACGCGGCTTGGGGCGACGCCGTTCGATACCAAGGGCGTCGAGCTCGGCCATCACGGTGCGGAGTGCAGCTTCGACGCGTTCGTTCACGCCTATGGTCTGGGGACGGACCCGGCGATGGCCTACATGGCGCAGGTCATCCGCGGGGCGGATACGGACGACAAGGACATCACTCCTGAATCCTCTGGCGTCGAAGCGCTGCTGGATGGGGTTCGCGCGCTGCACCAGCCCGACGACCAGGCCCAACGGCTCGCCTCATACCCCGTCCTCGACGCGCTCTACGCCTACTGCCGCGGGCGCACTTCCTCCGGCGGCCGCACCCCGCGGAAGGTCACGTAGAGCAGCCCGTCGTACGCGACCTTCAGTGCTCCAGCGAGGACGAACGGCAGGGCGAACGATCCGGCGGCGAAGGCGAGACCCGTCACGAGCGGTGAGAACGCGGCAGACGTCGTCCGCGCTACGTTCGTCAGCCCCGCCGTCGCCGTTCGCTCGTCGGGATCCACGACCGCCATCGTGTACGACTGCCGCGTCGGCACGTCCATCTGCGAGATGCTCATCCGCGCGAGGAACACCGCAACCGCGAGCGGCGCGCTCGGCATGAGCGGCACCAGCATCAACAGAACGTTCGACGGCAAGTGGGAGAACACCATCGTGTTGAGCAGGCCGAAGCGCGCCGCGAGCCAGCCCGCCGCGAGGAGCGAGACGCCCGACAGCACGTTGACGGTGAAGAACAGCACCGCGAGCTGTCCGGGATCGAGGGCCCACCGGACGTAGAACCAGTAGGCGACCAGCGACTGCACGACGAGGCCACCGGCGAACGCGTCGAGCCCGAAGAGCGCGGCGAGCTTGGCGACGGTCCCGCGTGAGCGGTGGATCCCGATGAACCGTCGGTCGCCGTGGACCTTGGCTAGCTCCAGCTTGTCGGTGAGGCTGGCGAACAGCGCGAGGTTGGCGAGGCCGACGAGCGCATAGAGAAGGAACAGCGGCCGGTACGCATCGGCGCCGGTGAGCCCGAGCCGCTCGAAGAGCGCAACACTCGCCGCGAACAGAGCGCCGAGCGCGCCGCCGAACGTCGCGAGGGTGTTGTAGACGGCGAAGAGCCAGGTCCGGCGAGCGTCCGGCGCGGTCTGCGGGAGCATCGCCTGATCGACCGTTTGGAACACGCCGACCTCGGAGCTCGTCGCGCTGATCGTGCCGGTGAACCCCGCGAGGACGAGGATCGCGAAGCTGTCCGTCAGTGCGAACGCGAGGCCGCCCAGCGCCATGAGCGCCGCCATCGTCGAGATCGTGCGCCGCCGGCCGTACCGGTCGGCGTACAGGGACCACCCGACGGTCATCAGCGCCGAGCCGGCGATGGCGGCGGTCAGGACGATCCCAATGCGGGTGGCGTCGAGTCCCAGCCGGTCGAGGTACACGCCGAGGACCACGGCCACATAGCCGTAGGCGAACGTCCTGAGGACGCGCGCGAGCAAGAGGCGGCGTCCGTCGGGCGTCACCCAGCGAAGCCATCCGCCGCGGACGTCCTCGCGCGCGGGCTGCGTCATTCGTACATTGTCCCGATATGGCGACCGAACAGCGCAAGCTCGTCAGCGTCGTGTTCGCGGATGTCGTCGGCTCGACCGCATTTGGGTCAGATAACGATCCCGAGGTCGTCCGGTCCGTGATGGGCTCGTACTTCGAGCGCATGACGGCGATCGCGGAGACGCACGGCGGGACGGTCGAGAAGTTCATCGGCGACGCAGTCATGGTCGTGTTCGGCGTGCCGCTCCTGCACGACGACGATGCCGAGCGCGCGGTGCGCGCGGCGCTGGCGATGCGGGACTCCATGAGCGACCTGAACGCCGAGCTCGGGGTGTCGCTTGCCGCGCGCGTCGGCGTCAACAGCGGCGAGGCGGTCGCCGGCGCCGGTGAGGACAAGCAGTTCCTCGTCACCGGCGACGCGGTGAACGTCGCGGCGCGGCTCCAGCAGGGAGCCGAGATGGGCGAGGTGGTCGTCGGCCCGCTGACCGAATCGCTCACGCGCTCCGCGATCGACTACGCGCCCCGCGACCCGGTGATCGCGAAGGGCAAGGCCGAGCCGATCACGGCATACCGCGCCGTCCGTGCCCGCAGTGCCGTACCCGATCAGGCCCGCGGCCTGCCGGCGATGCGGGCTCAGCTCGTCGGCCGGCAGCGCGAGCTGCGCATGCTGCTGGATTCGTTCGAACGCGTTCGCGACGACCGCCGCGCACATGTGTTCACGCTCGTGGGCAATGCCGGGATCGGGAAGTCACGACTTGTCGGTGAGTCCCTGGCCCGTATCGCGGGCGCAGGCAGTGCGCATGTCCTTCGTGGCCGATGCCTGCCCTATGGCGCCGGCATCACGTACTGGCCGCTCATGGAGATCGTCCGCGAGGACGCGGGGATCACCGGCGAGGACGGTCGAGAGGGCGCTCTCGTGAAGCTCGACGAACGGACCAGGTCGTTGCTCGGCGCGGGTGCAGCGACGGTGCGCGCGCGCCTCGCCACGATGCTGGGGCTCGAGCGCGCCGAGGACGCGATGCCCGAGGTCGTGCCCGGTCAGTTCGCGAAGGAGATCGGGTGGGGCGCGCGGCAGTACCTGGCGGCGGTCGCCCGCACGCCGACCGTGATCGTCGTCGACGATCTCCAATGGGCCGAGCCGGCGGTCTTCGAGATCGTTGAAGGCCTCGCCGAGAGCGCGGAGGACGCTCCATTGCTGCTGCTGTGTGTCGCCCGCCCGCAGCTTCTGGAGCTGCGTCCGACGTGGGGTGCCGGACGGTCCAATGCGACCACGATCACTCTGGATGCGCTCACGGGCGACGAGACGAAGACGCTCATCTCGCGGCTGCTCGACATCGATGACCTTCCGGCCGAGCTGCGCGACCGCGTCGTGCAGCGGTCAGAGGGCAATCCGCTCTTCTGCGAAGAGTTCCTGCGGATGCTCATCGATGACGGCCGGGTGGCGCGGGCGGGCGACCGGTGGCGCGCCACCGCGGGCGTGGCGGACGTGCGGGTCCCCGAGAGCATTCATGCGTTGCTCGCTGCTCGGCTCGACGGCCTCAACGACGCGGAGCGGCGGACGCTGCAGGCCGCATCGATCGCCGGCGAGCGATTCGGCGCGGGGGAGGTCGCGGCGCTCTCGCCGGGCCTCGACGTGAGCGAAGCGCTCGTGTCGCTCCGTCGGGCCGGCCTCGTGCTCGAGGACCGCGAGAGCCACGAGCCGGGCCGGTACCGCTTCAAGCACCTCCTCATGCGCGATGTCGCCTACGCTGGACTTCCGAAGGCGGTGCGAGCCGACCTGCACGAACGATTCGCTTCCGAGCTGGAGCGCGCCGTCGGCGACCGCCGGGCTGAGTTCGCGGAGGTCCTCGCGCACCACGCGGAACGAGCCTTCGCGCTCTCTGCGGAGATCCGCGCGAATCCGGACGTGCTGGGCAGGCGGGCGCGGGCCGCACTCGATCAGGCGCTGGCGCTGGGAGATCGCGCTCGGCGGCGGCAGGACAACGGCCTCTTGGCACCGAACGCGACCGTCGCGGAGGCCGCGGTGGGTGCACTCGGGGCTCGCGCGACCGCCGACGATCACGCGCGCGTGGCCCTGCTGCAGGCCGAGCGGATCCGGCTGTCGGGCGACATGACCGGAGCGCTGCGGGCGTTGGATCGCACCATCGAGCTCGCTCGCGCAGCCGGCCGGACCGACATCGCGGCGTGGGCCCATCTTGGCAGCGCGCGCGTGTTCGTACTGGCCGGAGACTTCGAGAAGACTGTCGCGCGATTCGACCACGACCTGAGCGAGGCGGTGCGGCTGTTCACGGAGAGCGGCGAGGAGGGCGCCGCGGTCGAAGCCGGTCTCGTCGATCTCGAGCGGTACTGGGCATCGGGCGAGCTCACGGTCATGCTCGCACGAGGTGCCGCGCTGCTCGAGCGGGCCCGCACGCTGGGCGACCCGGCGCGCGAGATGTTGGTCTCCGCGCGGTTGGTGGGCGCCGCGGCGACATCAGGGCAACTCGGCCTTGCCGATGCGTATCTGACCCGCGCGGAGGACCTCGCCGCTGCGCATGGGCTCCGCGTCTCGTTCTGGGCGCGAGCCGGACGGTGCCAATTCCATGCGGTGCGAGGCGACTTCGTCGCGGCGACGGAGTGCACGAAGGAGCTCGCACGAGAAGCTGTCGCAGAACGCGATCCGTTGTTGGAGATCACGTGCCTCCGTAACCGGGGGGAGGACCTGCTGGAGCTCGATAAGGTCGCCGAGGCGAAACCGGTCCTCGAGGAGGCGCTTGCACTGAGTGTGCGGATGGGCGAGCTATGGAGCCGCACCGAGCTCACGGCCGACGTCGCGATCGTGGCGGCCCTGCAAGGTCGTCCTGAGGAGGCCGACCGACTTCTTCGCGATGCCCGGGCCAGCTCGCGCGGCGCCGACATCTTCTCCGTCGCGTACGTCGCGTACGCATCGGCCTGGGTTCACGAAGCCGCGCTCCGCATTCCGGAGGCGCAGACCGAGTACGAGCGGGCCCTCGAGGTGATGGGTCGGACGGAGTACGCGGTCCCGAAGGCGTGGATGCAGCTGCGGTTCGTCGAGTTCCTGCTCAAGGCGGGGCGGCCCACCGAGGCGCGCCGCGAGCTGGATCTCATCGAGCCGTTCCTCGGTGACGCGATCGGGGCCATCGGCCAGCGAATGGTGGCCGCGCGCAACGCCGTTGGGGTCTCCGCGCCGAAAGGCTAAGCACCGCGTGAGCGTTCGGTATCAGTGGCGGGCCCTCGGCGGTGGAGCCCCCGGATGGGGGACGAGGGCGTCGCGCGCCCACCGTAGAAACATCCGTGGTGGACGGGAAGCTGGGCCACGCGGTCACGGGCAGCGTCTCGCCGGCGCGGGAGACGTCCTGGACTTAGGCCGGCTCGAACTCGGCGAGACGCTCACCCCGCCGTACCTGATCCCCTTGAGCGCAGAGCACGCTTCTGATCGTCCCCTCGGCCGGCGCTTCCACCCGTAGCTCCATCTTCATCGCCTCGACCACGCACACGAGGTCGCCCCGCTTGACCCGCTGACCTGCGCGCGCGTGCACGGCGAGGACCACACCGGGCATCGGCGCCGTGATCTCGCTCTCGGTGCCCGCGAGCGCGTCGACGCTTCGCTCGCGGCCGGCAGTGTCGAGGAGGTACGTCTCGCCACGCCACTTGACCCACACCTCGGTGCCGTCCTTCACGGCGATCGCCGGTTCGCCATCGATGCGCCAGTGACCGGCGCGTTCGTCGCGTTCGATCGTTCGGCCTTCGACCGTGAACGGGCCATTGCCGGTGACGACGATCGCCGTGTCATCGAGGACGACGGTCATCGACGGCGGCCCGCCGGCGCGCCAGCCGGCGAGGGACTGCCACGGATCACGCAGGTCGGTCGTCGGGGCC
>JALYKF010000134.1 GCA_030774905.1 Chloroflexota bacterium | reverse complement strand
TCTTGTCGGCGAGCTCCATGAGCTCCTTCTCGATGACGTCGCCGATCTCCTCCAGGTTCACGACGGTGAACAGGAGCGCGGACTCGCGCTCGGACTGCTCCTGCGTGAGCGACTGCGCCCGGAGCTTGACGACGTACTGCTTGATGTCCTCCTCGAGCCGGTCGATGAGGTCGTCCCGGCGGATGACCTCCTTCATGAGCCGCTCGTCGTCGCGCTCGAAGACCGCGATCGTCTCGCGGAGGGACTGGAGCACCGCGTCGCCCATTCGCAGCACCTCGCGCACTGCCTGGCCGAGCGCGACCGCCGGCGTGTCCAGCACGTTCGGGTTCAGGTACATCGCGCCGAGCTCGGTGCGACCCGTATCGGGGATGAGCTTCGTGAAGAGGTCGGCCGCGATCCGGGTGAACGGCAGGAACAGGAACGCGAGCAGCAGGTTGAACAGCGAGTGCGCGTTCGCGATCTGGCGGGCCGGATCGTCCGTGGTCTGCCGCACGAGATCGGCGAAGTACACGCTGAGCGGCAGGAAGATGAGCACGCCGATGACCTTGAAGATCGCGTGGGCCGCGGCGACCCGGCGCGCGTCGGCGTTCGCGCCGACCGCTGCGATGAGGGCCGTCGCCGCGGTCCCGACGTTTGCGCCGAAGATGATCGGCATCGCGCCATCCAGGTTCATGAGGCCACCGGTGGCGAAGCCCAACGCGATCCCGATGACCGCGGCGCTGGACCGCACAAAGGCGCTGAAGACCGCAGCCAGCAGTAATAGAAGGAGTGGCTGGCCCACCAGCGCCGCGAACAGGTCGCCGAACAGGGCGCTCTGCTTCAGCGGGACCGTGCCGTCGGCGATGAGCTTCATCCCGAGGAATAGGAACCCGAAGCCGAGGATCGCTTGGCCGATGTACTTCGCCGTTCCCCCGAACGCCGTCCAGACGAGCCAGCCGAGGAAGACGACGAGCGGTGCGAAGCCCAGGAGGTTGAACGCGAGGAGCTGCACGGTGACGGTCGTGCCGATGTCCGCGCCGAGGATCACGCCGATGGTCTGCCGCAGCGTGAGGAGACCCGCGGAGGCGAAGCCGACGAGCATGACCGTGGTCGCGCTCGACGACTGCAGGACCGCGGTGACGCCCGCACCGACGAGCAGCGCGCGGAAGCGGTCGCCGGTGAGCGTCGACAGGACGTGCCGCAGCCGTGTGCCGGCCGCGCGCTGCAGCCCCTCGCCGACGAGTCGCACGCCGTAGAGGAGGAGCGCGGTGCCGCCGAGGAGCGCGAAGAGGACCTGGTTCGCTTCGCTCACGAAGGGCTCAGGCTAGCAAGGGCGCGCCGATGTCATCGCTGTGCCGCCCAAGTCTGTCGCCGCGCGGATCGAGGCACGGATCCATGTCATCCGCGGGGAGCGAGTGATGCTGGACGCGGATCTCGCCGCGCTCTACGGCGTGCCGACGAAACAGCTCAATCAGGCTGTCCGGCGCAATTCGAACCGTTTTCCGAGTGATTTCATGTTTCGGCTGACGACCGACGAGACAGCCAACTTGATGTCACAAATTGTGACTTCAAGTTCGGCTCTACACGGCGGTCGGCGGAAGCTACCGCTTGCCTTCACTGAGCAAGGTGTTGCGATGCTGTCGAGTGTGCTTCGCAGCCCAAGAGCTATCGCGGTGAACATCTTGATCATGCGGGCATTCGTTCAGATGCGACGCGGCCTGAACGAGACGACGGAACTGGGGCATCGGGTCGCCGGCATCGAACGCCGCCTTGATGGCCACGGAGCCGTTCTCAAGGACGTGATGGATACCCTTCGAGCGCTCGAACGACCGGCACCACAGAAGCGCAGGGAGATCGGCTTCCGACCGAAACCACGGGCCTACTCCCGGCGGTTCTGATCCCCGACGCGCTCCGATGTGCGGCGCAGCCGTTCGCTCAACAGCTTCGCGAGCACGCGATGCAGGATCGGGAACGCCCGCGCCGCACGTTCGAAGCTCGGGGTGTCGAGCTCGAGCGTCGTCGTCGGCGTGACCGCGGTGACGGTCGCCGATCGCGGCAGGTCGACCATGACCCCCATCTCACCCACGATCTCGCCGGAGCCCAGGTGCGCGAGCACGACGTGCTCGCTATCGGTGCGCCGCTGGCGCTCGACGACGACCTGGCCTTCGAGGATGAAATGCACGCACGTGCTCGGCTCGCCCTGCGTCATGAGCGGCTCGTCGACCTTGAACTCGCGCATCTTGCCGAAGCGAATGAGGAAGACCAGCGCGCTCTGGTCGAGCGCCGCCAAGTGCGGGCTCGCGCCGAGCGTCTTCAGGACCTCCGCCTCGTTCAGCTTGGTAGGGATTGGCCCACCCGCGATTCCGTCGCCCGGAGGCGCTCGCTCAAGAGTCGCGCGATCACGCGGTGGAGGATCGGGTACGCCTTGGCGAGGCGGTCGAAGTTGGGCCCGTCGAGCTCGAGCGCATCCGTCGGCTCGAGCGCGGTCACCGTGGCCGAGCGTGGGATGTCGATGACGACGCCCATCTCGCCCACCACCGCTCCAGCCTCGAGGTCCGCGAGCCGGATCGGCTGATCGTCGGTGCGCCGCGAGCGCTCCGCCCGGACCTTGCCTTTCAGGAGGAAGTAGATCGAGGTGGAGGGCTCGCCCTGGCGCATGAGGACCTCGCCCCGCTGGAACGTGCGGCGGCGGCCCAGACGCACGAGGAACCCGAGGGCAGTCGGGTCAAGATCCGACAGGAGCGGGCTTTTCGCGATGGTCGCTTTGACCGCTTCCTCATTCATCATTGAATGAGGCTACTCCCCCGTTACTTGGCGATGGTGAGCGTGGCGCTGCCGGAGGCGTTGCCGGCCAGGACGATGACCTGGGCGACGCCCTCGTTCGCCGGAGCGGCGAAGCTGATCGCGGTGTGGCCCGCGGCGTCCGTCGTGGCGGTCCCGATCGCGGTCACGCCCACCTGGAGCGACACGAGCTGCCCGGCCACCGGCTTCCCGGCGTTCGTGACGGTGATCGTCGCGTTCACGAAGCCACCCGGCTTGACCGTGCTCTTCGCCAGCACGACCGCGATGTTCGCGGCGGCGCCCAGCGTGGCCTTGCCGCTCACGGTGACCGACAGCTCCGTCTTCGTCTCGTTCCCGGCCCGGTCGCGCGCGATCACGGTGATCGGCAGCGCGCCCGTGGGGGCGGTGAGGACCTCGATGAAGCTCCCGTCCTGGGCCACGATGACGTTCCGATCGTTCACCAGGACGGTGGCGCCCGGCTCGGCCTTCCCTTCGACCGTCACGTTCGTGCCGTCGATCTTGTCGCCGGTCTTCGGCCGGATCAGCGTGAGCGGCGGGACGACCGTGTCGAGCACGATCGTCGCGCTCGTCGAGGCGACGGTGTCCGTCGGCGTGACGAGCGAGACGATGAGCTGGTTCGTGCCGTCAACGAGCTTGACCGGAAGCGCGAAGTGGCCGTTCGCGTCGATCGGGACGAGAATCGCACCGCCGCCATTGAGCGCGATCGACACCTTGCGATCGGCCGCGCGGCCAAAGGACGGGATCATCCCCTGCACGACGAGTGCGGCGTCCTTGGTGTACTCAGGCGTCGCAGCGAGCAGTGGCGCGGCGCCGACCTGCCCGGACGTCTCGGCCACGGTCAGATCGCTGAACGGCACCGGGGCCGGGATGAGGTTCGTCACGAACTCGCCGAACGAGCCACTCGCGCGGCTCAGGCTGATCGCCGCGTTCCCGGCGATGAGGAGCGCGCTGCCGAGCACCGCGCCCAGCACGACCCCACCGAGGAGCGGCGAGAAGCCGCGCCGGGCGCGCCGCTGCTTCGCCGCGCGCGCGACGGCGCGGTAGCGATCTGCGGGGGCGGGCGGCCGGCGGCGGGAAGTGGTCGTACGGGCAATGGTCATGGCTTGCTCATTAACGGGGAAGCACAGGAATTCGGGGTAGCGAAAGGGCGTCGGCTCAACGCCGGCGCCCTCCGCTGGTGGGTGGGATGAGGGGCTGACCGTTTAGTGCCGCCTGACGGCAGTTCCGAGAATGTACGCCGACGGCCTGGGCCGTCAAGCCCTTCGTTACACGACTAACGGCACTGGGCGCCGAACCGCACGGGCTCGGATACTTG
>JALYKF010000133.1 GCA_030774905.1 Chloroflexota bacterium | reverse complement strand
GTGTGATGCACCGACGCCTCGGCGCCGGCTCGCGCCGTGCGAACGAGGTTCTGGTACATGTTCTCGGCGAGGAACGGCATCATCGGCGCGAGCAGCTGCGCGAGCGTGGTGAGCGCTTCATAGAGCGTCTGGTACGCGGCCAGCGAGTCCTCGCGTGACGTCGCCTGCCAGAAGCGCCGCCGGTTCCGCCGGACGTACCACGTGGAGAGCTCTTCCCAGAACGCTTCGAGCTTCCACGCGGCGGTCGCCGAGTCGTACCGGTCGAGCGCTTCGCGGCAATCGCGGACGAGGCGGGCGAGCGCGGACAGCAGCCACCGGTCGATGAGCGGCCGCTTGTCGACCGCGACGGACGGCGCGTTCGGATCGAACGCGTCGATGTTGGCGTACGTGACGAAGAACGAGTAGGTATTCCACAGGGTCAGCAGCCGGCGCTTGATGTCGTCGGTCGGTGCGGCACCCCAGTACACGTTCTCCTGCGGGTTCTGGCGCGTGTACAGCCAGCGGATGACGTCGGCTCCCACCTCCTCGCACGACTCACCGAGGTCGAGCATGTTGGCACCGGTCTTGTGGAACTCCTGACCCGGTGCCGCGAGCACCTTCTCGTGCGATCCGTTGGTCCGGTACGGCGCCTTCCCGGTGAGCACGACGCTGAAGAACAGCGCGGAGTAGAACCACAAGCGGACCTGCTCGACCATCTCGACGACGAAGTCCGCCGGGAACCACTGCTCCCAGTAGCCGCGCTCGTGGAGCCAGTCCAGCGTCGAGAACGGCACGACGCCGGCATCGAGCCAGCAGTCCCCCACCTCCTTGACGCGAGTGCTCTCGGCCTTGCACGTCGGGCAGCTGACGACCACCTTGTCGATCCACGGCCGGTGGAGATCGCGCAGCCCGTCGAGCCCGCTGACGGCGCGCTGGCGGAGCTCCTCCTCGCTTCCGATGACGAAGAAGTGCTCGTTCGCGCACGTGTAGAACGGCAGTGGCAGTCCCCAGTAGCGCTTGCGCGAGATGTTCCAGTCGCCCATGTTCTGCAGCCAGTTCTGCATGCGCGCGCCCGAGGCCGGCGGCACCCAGTTGACGTCCTTCGCCGCGGACATCAGCTGCGGCCGAAGCTCGTCCATCGCGATGAACCACTCGTCGTCTACCCGGAAGACGATCTCTTCCTTGCAGCGCCAGCACACCGGGTACCGGTGCGTGTACGGCATCGCGCGGAACAGATAGCCGCGCGTCTGCAGGTCGTCGGCGATCTCCTGCGCGACGTCCCGGGCCTCCCTGCCCTCGAGCCAGCCGTAGCCGCCGACGAACCGCGCGTTCTCGTCGATCGGCACGAGCACCGGCAGCGACTCCGTCTTCGAGAGGGCGAAGTCCTCGGCGCCGCAGCCCGGCGCGATGTGCACGATCCCGGTGCCTTCCTCTTCGCTCACCGCGTCCCACGCGATGACCCGGTGGACGACCTTCGCCGGCGCGGCCGCGGGCAGCTCGTCGAACGGTCCGCCGTAGCGCAGGCCGACGAGCGCCGCGCCCTTGACGGTGGCGACCACGGTCGCGCCCGGCAGGGCGAGTGCCTCGAAGACCTTCTTCCCGAGGATGAGCGTCTCGCCGTTCACGGTCGCCCGGACGTAGTCGAGCTCCGGGTGGACCGCGAGCGCGACGTTCGCCGGCAGCGTCCAGGGGGTCGTGGTCCAGACGAGGAAGAACGAGTTCGGCTGTCCTTCGATCGGCAGCTTCGCGTAGATGCTCGTATGGGTCATCTCGCGGTAGCTGTCGATCATCTCGTGCTGCGACAGCGCGGTGCCGCAGCGCGCGCACCACGGCATCGACCGATGGCCCTTGTACAGCCAGCCGCGCTCTTGGCAGACCTTCAGGACGTGCCAGATGTGCGAGATGTTCTTGTCGTCGTACGTGAAGTACGAGTGGTCCCAGTCCATCCACTGGCCGAGCCGGATGGACTGCTTCGTGATAGCCGCGGCGGACCGGTCGACGCGCGCGCGGCAGGCGTCGGCGAACCGGTCGATGCCGTACGACTCGATATCACGCTTGCTGTTGAGGTTCAGCTCGCGCTCGACCTGCACCTCGACCCAGAGCCCTTGGCAATCGAAGCCGTTCTGGTAGCGCTGGTCCTGGCCGAGCATCGCGTGATACCGCTGATACAGGTCCTTGTAGGTACGCGACCAGCCGTGGTGGATGCCCATCGCTTCGACGTTGGCCGTGATCGGCCCGTCATAGAAGGAGTACCGGGGGCCGCCGGCGTTCTTCTTCCGCACGGCCTCGAAGCTGCGCTCGCGCTCCCAGAGCTCCAGCACGCCGTGCTCGAGCTCAGGCAGGTCCACGCTCGACCCGACCGCCGTGAAATGCGTCTTCTCGCTGACCACGATCCCTCCAGATATCGGACGACCGTCCCGTACTGGGACGGTCGGTCGGACCGCGGTACCACCCAACTTCGGCGCGCCCAACTCGGCTGGCGCGCCGCGCTCGATCCCGCCTCTAACGGTGCGGCTCCGTCCGCGTCTAGTTGCCCGGTCGGCGTTCTTGCGGAGGCTCGGGGTCGATGGCCCCTCGATCGCCTGTCACTCCATTCTACCCACCGGCAGCGGCGACCTACGATCGCGCGCGTGCACACCGGTCCGTTCACGCGTGTCGCCCGCCCCCTCACGGAGACGATGCGGGCGGAGGTCGCCGCATTGGCCGGGCGACTCGGCGCGCCGATCACGCGCGACGTCGTGCTGGATGACATCGCGTTCGACCCGGTGGGCAACCCGTCACGGTTCGCCGAGGTGTGCATGGTGGTACGCCGGCCCAGCGGGGACGTGCTCCTCTCCATCAAGACCTTCTACCCGCGCGACGCCTACCGGCTTCCGACGGGGGGCATCGACAAGGACGAGCCCATCCTCGACGCCGTGCTTCGGGAGACGCTCGAGGAGACCGGTCTTGCCCTGGAGGTACGGCGATTCCTCGCGGCCCTCACGTATCGGGACGGGCCGGCGGGCCCGCCGGTGTTCCACACGTTCGCGTTCCTCCTCGACGACCGGAGCGGCGCGCCCGTCACGCCGCTCGACCTGCACGAGCAGATCGAGTCGTATCGCGAAGTACCCGTGAGCGCGCTCCCGCGCGTGGCGGCGCGGCTCGAGGCGATCCCGCCCGACGGCGCGCCGGGGATCCCCAACTGGGATGCCTGGGGACGGTTCCGCGCGCACGCGCACCGCGCGGTGCACGAGGCGCTGACGTAGGTCAGAAGCGGTCGAAGCGGAAGAAGCGCACCGCGAGCGCGAAGCCGATCACCGTCCACACGGCGAGGCCGAGGAGCTGCATGCGGACGTCCCAGAGGGTTGCACCCTGCACCGAGATCTCCCGCAACGCGTCGTTGAGGAACGTGAGCGGCAGCAGGTTCGTCACCGGCCGGATGAGCTCGGGCGCGGCCTCCTTGGAGAAGAAGACGCCCGAGAAGAAGAACTGCGGCAGCGTGATGAGCTGCGCGATCGCCGGTACCTGGTTCTCGGTCTCGGCCCAGCCGGCCAGGGCGAAACCGATCGTCAGGAAGAGGACGGCTCCGAACAGCGAGACAAGCAGGAGCGGCAGGATGCCGCCGAGCGGATGCACGTCGAAGAGGAAGACCGAGACGGCGAGCATGATCAGGACCTGGAGCGTGGCCATGATCAGCCGTGTCACGACCTGGGAGACCAGGAATGTCGCGGGCTTGAGGGGCGTGGCCATGATCCGGCGCAGCACGCCACGCCGCTTGTCGACGACCAGGGCGAAGGCGACGGAGAAGATCGCCAGCTGCATGACGTTGACGCCGAGAATGCCCGGCACGAGGAAGTCGACGTAGCGAAGCCGGACGCCCTGCACGTCCTCCTGCTTCAGGTTCACCACCGGAGCGCTCTGGTTCACCGCGAACGACAGCCGCGTGATCAGCTCGTTGACGATCGATTCGCC
>JALYKF010000132.1 GCA_030774905.1 Chloroflexota bacterium | reverse complement strand
GAGCGGAAGCGGCTCGTGCCCGCGGTGCGCGAGGTCCTTGCGGACGCGCGCGCGGGCGCGACGGGGATCCTGGAGCCCGCCGCGTACGCGCGCCTCGCGCGCGACCGCATCGCCCAGCGCGATGCGCCGACCCTCCGCTCCGTGATCAACGCCACGGGCGTGGTCCTCCACACGAACCTCGGACGCGCGCCGCTCTCCGACGCCGCCCTCGCCGCGATCCGCGACGCGAGTGGCGCGGTTACGGTCGAATACGACCTCGAGCGCGGTGCGCGCGGCGAGCGTCATGGCCACGCGGCGCGGCTCCTGGCCGATGCGAGCGGCGCGGAGGATGCGGTCGTCGTGAACAACGGCGCCGCCGCGGTCCTCTTGGCACTCGCAGCGATCGCCGGGAAGCGCGAGGTCATCGTCGCGCGCGGAGAGCTCGTGGAGATCGGCGGCGGGTTCCGCATCCCCGACGTTCTTGCGCGGTCGGGGGCGAAGCTCGTCGAGGTCGGCACGACCAACCGGACGTACGTGCGCGACTACGCGAATGCGATCACGGACAAGACCGGCGCGATCCTCCGCGTGCATGCGAGCAATTTCGCGATCCGCGGCTTCGTGGCGAAGGCTGCGTCCCCGGACCTCGCCGCGCTCGCGCGCGAGCGGGGCGTGGCCTTCATCCACGATCTCGGCAGCGGCACGCTGCTCGACACCGCCCAGTTCGGCCTCGGGCGGGAGGAGACGGTCCCGGAGGCCATCGCCGACGGCGCCGACGTCGTGACCTTCAGCGGCGACAAGCTCCTGGGGGGGCCGCAGGCCGGCATCGCCGCCGGACGCGCCGACGCGATCGCGAAGCTCCGCACGCACCCGCTCATGCGCGCGCTGCGGCCGGACAAGCTGACCATCGCGGCCCTCGTCGCGACCGTCGCGGCATACCGCGACGGCACGGCTCTCGAGACGATCCCGGTGTGGCGGCTCATCGCCGAGACGCCGGCGCGGCTCGAGCGCCGCGCGAAGGTCATCGTCGCGCGCCTCGAGGCCGAGGGCATCGCCGCCGCGGCCATCGAGACGACCTCGACCGTCGGGGGCGGATCGCTGCCAGAAGAGACGCAGCCGTCCCGCGGTGTCGCCCTCACGGCCGCGTCCGCCGCACGCGCCGTCGCGGCGCTGCGCCGCGCCGATCCACCGGTCATCGCGCGGATCGTCGACGACCGCGTCGTGCTCGATCTGCGGAGCGTGCTCCCGGAGCAGGATGACGCACTGACGCGCGCTGTGACGAGCGCACTCGGCTCACCGTAGAGGAGTAAAGGGTATGGGAACAGCCATCCGCATCATCGCGACCGACGGGGCACCCAAGGCCATCGGGCCGTACAGCCAGGCGGTCGCCGCCGGCGAGCTGATCTTCTGCGCGGGTCAGGTCGCGCTCGATCCGGCGAGCGGCGACAGCGTGACCGGCGACGTGCGCGCCCAGACCGAGCGCGTGCTCGACAACCTGACGGCGGTGCTCGCCGCGGCCGGATCGGATCTGCGACACGTTGTGAAGACCACCGTGTACCTGCAGGACTTCAACGACTTCGCGGCGATGAACGAGGTGTACGCGAAGCGGTTCGGTGACCATCGCCCGGCGCGCGCCACCGTCGGCGTGTCCGCGCTGCCGAGGGGCCTCCGAGTGGAGATCGAGTGCGTCGCGATCCGCAGCGCGTAGGGGAAGAGCGGCGGCAGCCGCTGCCACTCCGGGCGACGGCGATCGTGCTGTCCGTGTGGGTCCTCGGGCTCGTGCTCGTCGCGTTCGTGCTCGTACCCGCGCTGTTCGCGACGTGCATGCCGCCTGGAGTGACGAGCGGCGCAGTGCAGTGAGCGCGGACGCGCCGATCCGCGTCGTCGGAACGGCCGGCCACGTCGATCACGGCAAGTCGACCCTGATCCGCGCGCTCACCGGCATCGATCCCGATCGGCTCCACGAGGAACGCGAGCGCGGGATGACCATCGACCTTGGCTTCGCCTGGCTCACGCTGCCCGGCGGCGCCGACGTCGGCATCGTCGACGTGCCCGGACATCAGGACTTCATCCGCAACATGCTTGCGGGCATCGGCGGCATCGACGCGGTCATCCTCGTGATCGCGGCCGATGAGGGCGTGATGCCGCAGACGCGCGAGCACCTCGCGATCTTGCAGCTCCTCGGGATCGAGCGCGGCGTCGTGGCACTCACCAAGCGCGACCTGGTGGATGACGACTGGGCGGCCCTCGTCCGGACCGACGTGCGCGGCGCTCTCGCTGGCACGCCGCTCGCGGGCGCGCCGATGGTCGATGTCTCCGCGACCACGCGGCGGGGCCTGGACGAGCTCGTCGCCTCGCTGGAGTCGGTGCTCGGCGCCGCGCCGCCGCGCCGCGACCTCGCGCGGCCGCGACTGCCGATCGACCGCGCGTTCACCATGACCGGGTTCGGCACGGTCGTGACCGGCACGCTCGTGGACGGCACGCTGCGGGTGGGGGACGAGATCGAGCTCATGCCGGGCGGGCTGCGTGGCCGGATCCGCGGGCTCCAGACGCACCGGCAGGCCATCGACGCCGCGCGGCCGGGCTCGCGCGTCGCGGCGAACGTCACCGGGATCGAGAAGGAGGCCGTCGACCGGGGCATGGTCCTCGCGCACCCTGGCACGATCGCGCCGACGTCGGTCATCGCGACGCGCCTGGAGCTGCTCCGCGACGTGAGCGGTCCGCTCGAACACGACGACACGGTCCGCGTCCACGCCGGCACCGCCGAGGCCATCGCGCGAGCGTCGGTCCTCGAGCTCGGCGCGATCGAGGCCGGCGGACACGCATGGGTGCAGCTGCGGCTCGCGACGCCGCTCGCCGTCGCGGTCGGTGACCGGCTCGTCGTGCGACGGCCATCGCCGTCGGAGACGCTCGGTGGGGGTGCGGTCGCGGACACGAGCGGCGAACGGTCACGGACCCGCGCGGACGCGGTCGCGTCGCTCGAGCGGCGCACGGC
>JALYKF010000131.1 GCA_030774905.1 Chloroflexota bacterium | reverse complement strand
GTGCCCCTCCGACGCCAGCGCACCGTCAGCGCGCGCAGACGCCTCGAGGCGCTCTCGCCGCTCGCCGTCCTTGGGCGGGGATACGCGATCATCGAGGGAGCGGATGGACGGGTTCGGTCCGCTGCGTCCGCGCTCCGTACGGGCGAGCGGGCCACCCTCCGGATGCGCGACGGGCGCGCAGGCGTGCGTGTCGAAGACGTGGAGGTGGGCGATGGCCGAGCCTGAGACCGAGCGACCGATCGAGGCCGCGCTCGAACGCTTGGAGGCGATCGCGGACAAGCTCGAGGATCCACAGCTGGACCTCGACGACGCGGTGACGCTCTACGAAGAGGGCCTCCGGCTGTACGCAGAGTGCACGAAACGCCTCGATGCGGCTGACCAGCGCATCACGAAGCTCGCCGATGCGCTCGCGCAACAGTCCAAGCGGCCACCGGCCTAGCAAGCATCTGGTTTCGGCCGGGTATGGAAGTACGTTTGGAGTAACGAACGGGTAACGCGCTGACCACCGTCCCGGTTTACCTTCCCAGACGCGAACACCCACGGTCGTCCGGTGCACGGGAAGGGACCGCACATGCGCAAGATCGCTCTCGTCACGCTGCTGCTCATCGCCTTCGCGGAGCTCGCCGGCGGCGGCCTCATCGCCCGCGCCGCGACGCTCGACAGCGGCGAGAACGACCTCCTCGCGCAGGTCAACAGCTTCCGCACCGGACGTGGTCTGTCCCGGCTGGCGGTGTCCGACTCCCTGACCATGGCGGCCAAATGGATGGCGACCGACATGTCGGTCAACAACTACTTCCAGCACACCTCCCTCGACGGCCGCTCGCCGACCCAGCGCATGGCCGACGCCGGGTACCCGGCCTTCTCGACGTGGGCGGGCGAGGACCTCGCCGCCGGATACACCGCGGCCTCCGAGGTCCTGCAGGGCTGGATCAACAGCCCGGAGCACCTCGCCGTCTTGACGAACCCCGCGTACCGCGCGATCGGCATCGGCCGCGCGTACTCCGGCGGCTCGCAGTACGGCTGGTACTGGGCCGCCGACTTCGGTGGCGTCGCGGATCAGGCGGCGCTGACGTCGGTCGCGTCCTTCGATCAGGGATTCCACTCGGCATGGTCCACCCAGAGCGCGAACCCGACGCTCGCTCCGGGGCAGACCGCGACGCTCGTCCTCGCGCTTCGCAATAGCGGCTACCGCGGGTGGTACGCCGGGAATCCCGGACAGCAGGCGAGTCTCGGAACGAGCGGTCCCCTCGACGCCGCCCGCCCTGAGCTCGGTCTTGGCAATCGCGTCGCGTCGCAGTCGACGAGCTACGTGGGGCCCGGCCAGGTCGGCTGGTTCCAGTTCCAGATCCACGCCCCGTCGACGCCCGGCACCTACCGGCTCGACGTGCGCGGGGTCATCGATGGCGCGAGCTGGCTCGAGGACTCCGGCGTCTTCTGGATCATCACCGTTCGCTAGGGGACAGCTGACCTCGCCTTTCTGAGGAACGGCTCGAGCGCCTCGAGGAACGGCTCGGGTCGCAGGCCGTGGATGCGATGACCCACACCGGGGAACTTCAGGAGCTGCGCGTCGGGCCACTTCGCGACAAGCTGATCCGCCTCCCCATCCGTGAGCGCGCTGCCGTCGGCCGCGCCCGTGGCGAGCAACAGCGTCGGCATGACGGGCACGGCCCGCACGACGCGTTCGTGCCCGTCGGGCTTGGTGTGGCCGAACTGCTCGACGAACGCGGGGTCCACGTCCTTGTAATACGTCGCGAGGCGTTCGGCGGCGTAGAAGCCGCGCACTTCGCCGACCGTTCGCTCGCCGCGTGGCCCCCGCGCAGGCAGCGGCAACGACGCGATCGCGCGTTTGAACGCCGACGGCTCGCCGCTCTTGTCCAGCGCTGCGCGCACGTCGGCGTAGTACTGCGCCCGCCAGTCGCGATCCCAGTTGTCGACCACCGGCTCTTCGAGCACGAGCGCCCGGAATGCGTCGGGCCGCCCTGCCGCCGCGACGAGCGCGGTCGCGGCGCCCAGCGAGTGCCCGATCACGATCGCCGGTCCGCCGGCGACCGTGTCGATGACGCGCAGGAGATCGCCGGCGAACGCGTCGATGGCGTAGCTCTCAGCGCGGCCGCTCTTGCCGTGCCCGCGCGCGTCATAGGCGATCACGCGATAACGCGTCGCGAGACGGGGGAAGATGTTCTCCCAATCCTCGGAGCGGAACGTCGCGCCGTGCAGCAGAACGATCGGCGGCTCAGCGGGCGCGCCACCTGCTGAGTCGTAATACGCGAGCTTCGGATCGCCCTTCAGCGTGCGCGAACGCGGCAAACGCTTCGGCATCGCGCGAAGTCTAGGGATACGCTTTCGGCGGTGATGGTCCGCGCCGGGCGCACACGGCTCGATCAGCTGTTGGTCCAGCGTTCGCTCGCGCCGAGCCGGGAACGCGCGCAGGCACTGATCCTCGCGGGAGCGGTGCGGGTGGATGGCGAAGTCGCGGACCGAGCGGCCCTGCCGGTCTCCGATGGTGCTGAGATCACCGTCAGTCAGAGGCCGCGGTTCGTGTCGCGCGGCGGCGAGAAGCTCGATGCGGCGCTCGATGAGCTCGGCATCGACGTCAGCGGGAAAGTGGTCCTGGACGTCGGTTCGTCGACCGGTGGATTCACCGACTGCGTGCTGCAGCGCGGCGCGCTGCGCGTCTACGCGATCGACGTCGGGAAGGGCCAGCTGGACTGGAAGCTCCGCACCGATGACCGGGTGACCTCGCGCGAAGGCGTCAACGCGCGCGAGGGCTTCGAGCTTCCCGAGACGGTGGACCTCGTCGTTGCCGATCTGTCCTTCATCTCCCTGCGCATCGCGCTCCTGCCCTCATTCCGCCATCTGCGCGAGGGGGGCGACGTCATCGCCCTCGTGAAGCCGCAGTTCGAGGCGGGACGCCACGCCGTCGGTCCCGGCGGCATCGTTCGCGATCCGCGCGATCGGGCATCGGCCGTCGTCGCCGTGTGCGAGGCCTTCACGGCGGTGGGACTCGGGTGCGTCGCGATCGTCACGTCGCGACTTCCAGGGCGCGAGGGCAACATCGAGATCTTCGTGCACTGCCGCAAGGGCGACGCCGGCCAGGTACCCGGGCGGATCCGCGAGCGCGCCGCGGAGGCTGCGCAGTGAAGCTCGCGTTCGCGGTGCGCCCCGACTGGGACGTCGCCATCCGTGCCGCGAGCGAAGCGGCCACGCGGGCCCGGGCCAACGGCCACGATGTCGCGGAGGTGAAGCTCGACTCGCCTGGGCTGGCGCGTGACGTGAACGGCGCCGAGGTCGCGATCGTGTTCGGCGGCGACGGCACGATGCTCCGGGCCGCACGTGCGCTGGCGCCGCTCGGGATCCCGATCCTCGGCGTCAACCTTGGGCGTCTGGGGTTCTTGGCCGGCGGCTCGCTCTCGGAGCTCGATGGGTTCCTGGCCGAGATCGCCTCGGGCCGGTGCACCACAGAGGAGCGCACGCTGCTCGAAGCGACAGTGCGCCGGCAGGGATCCTCGATGCCCGACGTGAACGCGCTCGCGCTCAACGATGTCGTGGTCGCGCGCGGCGCGCAGGTGCGATCCATCCATATCGACGTGAAGATCGACGGCTCGCCGTTCACGGTCTACTGGGCGGACGGGCTCATCGTCGCCACGGCGACGGGCAGCACCGCGTACGGGATGTCGGTCGGGGGTCCGCTCATCATCCCGTCGTCGCGGGCCATCATGTTCGTCCCCATCGCGCCGCACCTGTCATTTCCGAACGCCGTCGTGCTCGATGTGGACCAGACGATCTCGCTCGAGGTCCAGGACGAGCCGGCACGGCTGTCGCTCGACGGGCAGGAGGAGCACGACCTTCACGTGGGCGACCAGCTCGAGGTCCGCCGGGCCACGCCAGTCGCGCGCTTCGTCCGGACCGCGACGATGCGGCCGTTCCTCACGCTCCTGCGCAAGAAGATCCTCAAGGAAGAGGGCGGGCCGGCGTGACGGCCGCCGATCCCCAGGCTGCCGTCGCGGCGATCCGCGCGAAGACGAACGCCCGGCCCATCGCGGCCATCGTCCTGGGCTCCGGCCTCGGTGGGCTCGCGGACGAGGTGCGCGGCGCGACGCGCATCCCGTACGCCCTGATCCCGGGCTGGGAGCGCAGCACGGCGCCGGGCCATTCCGGCGAGCTCGTCGTCGGGACGCTTGGCGGCAAGACCGTCGCCGTGATGAACGGCCGCCTCCACTACTACGAGGGCTACGACATGGCGGCAGTCGCGTTCCCGATCCGGGTGTTCAAGGCGTGGGGGATCGACACGATCATCCTCACGAATGCGTGTGGCGGGTTGAACCCGACGTTCACGGCCGGCGACCTGATGCTGATCGACGACCACATCAACTTCATGCCGGCGAATCCGCTGCGCGGCGCGAACGACGACGCGCTCGGCCCGCGGTTCCCCGACATGGTCGGCACGTACACGGAGGAGCTGCGCGCGATCGCGCGATCCGTCGATGGCGATCTACGCGAGGGCGTGTACGTCGCCGTCGCGGGGCCGAACTTCGAGACGCCCGCGGAGCTGCGCATGCTCCGCGGCTTCGGAGCGGACGCCGTTGGCATGAGCACCGTGCCCGAGGTGATCGCGGCACGGCACGCCGGCATGCGCATCCTCGCGATCGCGACGGTCACCGACATGGCGACCGGCATCCCGGGCCAGATCGAGCACGTCACCGGCGAACAGGTGCTCGAGGTCGCCGCCCGCGCCGGCGCGCGGCTCGGGGCGCTCGTCAAGGGCGTGGTCGCGAAGCTCTGACGATGCGGACGGTCGAGCTCATCGAGAAGAAGCGCGACGGCGGGCGACTCACCGCGGCCGAGATCGGCTTCCTCATCCAGGGATACACGAAGGACGAGATCCCCGACTACCAGATGGCCGCGTTCTGTATGGCGATCGTGTGGCGCGGCATGGACGTGCGGGAGACGGCGGATCTCACCGCTGCCATGGTCGCCTCGGGCGAGCGGCTCGATCTGCGGCGGTTCGGGCGCGTCGTGGACAAGCACTCAACCGGTGGCGTTGGGGACAAGACGACGCTCGCCGTCGCGCCGCTCGTCGCCGCGTGCGGGCTGCCCGTCGCGAAGATGAGCGGCCGCGGCCTCGGCTTCTCCGGAGG
>JALYKF010000130.1 GCA_030774905.1 Chloroflexota bacterium | reverse complement strand
GTGACCCGATCGCGGCGCTCGACGTCGACATCGCATCGAGTGCTGTCATGATCGAGCGCGGCGACATGGTCGCGGGCGAGGCAATGGCCACGAGCTGCGCCGCGAGATCCGAAGCGCTCGGCGCGTTGGCCTGTGCGGTCCCGGCGAACGTGCTCAGCGGCGCCGCCCATCTCGCGCGCGACGACGCTGCCGGCGCGGTGGCGCCGCTCGAGCGCGGTGAGGCGCTCGCACACATTGCGAGCATGGGATCGTTCCAGACGCTCGCGGAAGGCATGCTCGGCTCGGTCCGCGCACGACTGGGGGACCTGCCGGCAGGCAAGGCGGGATGGGATGCCGCCCTCGACCGCGCGCACGCGACCCACGACCGGCATGGGGAGGCGATCACGCTGTGGCAGCGAGCGGGCACGCGCGCACATGCCACGCCGCCTGACCTCGACGCCGCGCTCGCTGACGTCGATGTTGCCGTCACGCTCTTTCAGGAGATGGAGGCCCGGCCGTCGCACGCTCGCGCGTTGCGCGAACAGGCGTCGATCCTTCATGCGTTGGGCCGCGGAGCGGACGCGGACGCCGCGGGGCAACAGGCGAACGTGCTCGCTGCTGAGCTTGGCTTGAAGGACTTCCCCACCAGCCCCCCGACCGGTGCTCCCTAGCGCGGCCCGAATGGGACGAGCATCGGGACGCGGCGCGCGTACGCGTCGTACTCCGGGCCGAGGCCCGCGCGAAGCAGCTGCTCCTCCGCGGCCGCGCGCAGGTACAGCGCCGGGAATGTGACCAGCACCGTACCGGCGATGAGTAGCACGTTCCCCGTGGCGAGGCACGCGCCGATGAAGTGGATGGCGATCCCGAGGTAGACGGGATGGCGGACGATCCCGTACGGGCCGCGGTCGATGATCCGGTGGCCACTGTGCACCTCGACGTCGAGGTCGAACTCGGAGCCGAGCGTCGATGCCGACCAGAACGAGAATACGGATCCCGCGATCACGACCACCAGTCCGAGCCATCGCAGCGCATCCGGGACATCGAGCTCGGGTCCGGGACGCAGCGCGATGACGACGTACGGCACGAAGATGAAGAACGGGAGCCACCGCGCGGGACCGCTCGCGCGAGCCACGCTCTCGCGACCGCCCGCGAGCGCCCGGCGCCGGATGGCACTCGCGAGGTAGAGGTACGTGCACATGCTCCCGGCCGCGACACAGGTCACGACCACGGGCGGCGGAGTCACGGATGCACGACGAACCATTCGCGATCGACGTCCTGGCCGTTCGCCTGATCGGTGCCAGGCGGATCCTCGATGTAGAGGTAGAGCGGCAGGTTCTTGTACGTGAGCTGGCGCGCGCCGTCAGTGCGGGTCACCGACCCGAACCCTGCGGGAAACGTCCGGCTGAGCGAGGGGGTGTGGGTGACGATGAGCGGCGGCCAGTTCATCGCGCAGATGTCGTAGCAGTTCGTCTGGCGGGGCACGTCCTTCGTGTAGATGTAGACGGTCATGCCGTCGGCGGTCATCACGTCCCCGAGCGTGTCGCGCGCCGCGATGCCGATCACCGGATCCGTGGTGCGCGGCTGCTTCGGGATCGTCGCCGCGCAGGCGCCCAGCAGGAGCGCCACGAGGACGATGGCGACGAGCCCGGTTAGCGTTTCACCCGCACGAGCGCGTTGCGACCGATCCAGCGCGGCGGCGTCGCCAGCAGCCGCGGATACAGATCGCGCTTCACGCGGAAGCCGGTGAAACACCCGAGCTCCGGATCCTTCGCGTAGCCCATCTCTTCCAAACGCTCGAAGAGCGGCCCGGCCCGCACTCCTTCGACGATGGGCGCCGCCTCGTCGGCAACGGCCCGGGGGCGCTCGACGAGATACGAGGCGATGTACGTGTCCGCGCCGGCGTCGGCGAAGAACACGTGGATCGTGTCGCCGACCTCGACCTTGCCGACCGACGCGACCTTATGGCCCGCGGTGTTGTGCAGGCTGCGCCACAGGAAGCCCGACTCATCGAGCAGCTGCCGCGTCGTCTCGAACCCGGTCCCCGCGGGCGTGCACCGGTAGGCCCACTCGGCGGTGCCTCGCGTCTCTTTCATGCGAGCGCGTCCCGCAGCTGCTCGGCCGAGACGCCGTTGCTGCCATCGTCGTCATGCCGGAAGTACGCGTAGACGTCCTTCCCGGACGCACGGACCGTCTGGAGCCGCTCGGCCCACGTGGCGACGGCCGCCTCGTCGTAGCCCTCGCGGGCCCGCAGCCGGACGTACGCGAAGTCGGCGGTCTGGCCGATCGTCTCGACCGGGCTCGGGGCGCGCTCCCCCTCCCCGTGGACGAGCGCGACGTTCCGCGCCTTGAGCAGGGCGTACACGTCGTCGTCGTACCACGACGGATCGCGCACCTCGAGGGCGCACCGCGCGTCATCGGGCAGCGCGACGACGAACATCGAGAGCAGCTCGTCGTTGCGCTTCAGCCACGGCGGGGTCTGGAACAGGATCGGCCCGAGCCGCTCGCCGAGCGGCCGCACCGCGTCGAAGAACTTGGGGAGCGTCACGGTCGGATCCTCCAGCTTCTTGATGTGCGTGATGTACTGCGACGCCTTCAACGCGAACAGGAAGTCGTCGGGCGTCTGCTCCTTCCAGTTGTCGATGTTCCGCTGCGTCGGCAGGTGGTTGAAGGTGTAGTTCACCTCGTTCGTCTTGAGCCGTGTGGCGTAGTGGCGGAGGAGATCCTTCGCCTTCACGTCGGCCGGGTAGAACTTCTGCTTCCAGCTCGCATACGCCCACCCGGAGGTGCCGACGAACGCCCGGCCCTCAGCGTTCAGC
>JALYKF010000129.1 GCA_030774905.1 Chloroflexota bacterium | reverse complement strand
CGTGCCTGCGGCCTGGTCCCCGACGGAGCGCTACCTCGATCGCAGCCGGCTGCGCCGGTTCGCGAACGCCAACGGGGTCAACAGCTACGACGCGCTGCTGCGCTGGGCGACCGACGACCTCGAGCGGTTCTGGCGAGCCGTCGACCGCGACCTCGACTTCGTCTGGACCGCTCCGTACGCCCAGGCCATGGATACCTCCAAGGGGCTGCCGTGGACGACGTGGTGGCGTGGCGGACGGATGAACTACGTCGGCACGGCGCTGCGGGACGACCGCGATCCGGCGCGCATCGCGCTCATCGCCGAGCGCGAAGCCGGCGGGGTCGACCAACGGACCTACGGCGAGCTGCGCGCGGACGTCGCGCGGTTCGCGGCCGGACTCCGGGCGATCGGCGTTCGCAAGGGCGATCGCGTCGCGGTGTTCCTGCCGATGGGCATCGAATGCGTCGTGGCGGTCCTCGCTCTCGGGGCGCTCGGTGCGATCTACACGCCGATCTTCTCGGGCTACGGCGCCGAGGCGATCGCCGGCCGGCTGCGGGACTGCGACGCGTCGGTCCTGATCTGCGCGGACGGGTTCCACCGGCGGGGTGCGGTGGTGACGATGAAGGAGACCGCCGACGCCGCGGCCGACGGCGCGCCGAGCGTGCGGACCGTGATCGTCGCGGAGCGACTCGGCCGCGAGTACCCGAAGCGGGACCGCGATGTGACCTGGGCCGACGTGATGGGCAGCAGCGCGGCGCCGTCCGTCGCCTGGGAGGATACGAGCGCCGAGGATCCGTTCTTGATCATCTACACGTCGGGCACCACCGGACGCCCGAAGGGCGCGGTGCACGTCCACGGCGGCTTCCCGGTGAAGGCCGCGCAGGACATGGCCCACTGCTTCGACGTGCAGGAGCGCGACGTCGTGTTCTGGTTCACCGACATCGGCTGGATGATGGGTCCGTGGCTCATCGCGGGCGGGCTCATGCTCGGCGCCACCATCGTCCTGTACGACGGCACGCCCGACTTCCCCGATCCGTCGCGCGTCTGGTCCATGGTCGAGCGCCACCGGGTGACGCACCTTGGCATCTCGCCGACCGCGATCCGCGGGCTCATGCGCGCCGGCGAGGAGCCGGTGCGCGCGCACGATCGCTCGAGCCTGCTGGTGCTCGGCAGCACCGGCGAGCCGTGGAATCCGGAGTCGTGGTGGTGGTACTTCCGCGCGGTAGGCGACGCCCGGTGCCCGATCATCAATTACTCCGGCGGCACCGAGATCTCCGGCGGCATCGTCGGCTGCAGCACCTGGACCGACATCCAGCCCGGCTCATTCCGCGGACCGATCCCGGGGATGGCCGCGGACGTCGTCGACGATCGGGGACGATCCGTGCGCGGTGCGGTCGGCGAGCTCGTCATCCGCGCGCCGTGGCCCGGAATGACGCGCGGATTCTGGAAGGATCGCGAACGGTATTTGTCGACCTACTGGAGTCGTTTCCCCGATCTCTGGGTGCACGGCGACTGGGCCCGCGTGGACGACAACGGCTTCTGGTACATCCTCGGTCGCAGCGACGACACCCTCAAGGTCGCGGGTAAGCGGGTCGGGCCGGCCGAGGTCGAGTCGGCGGCCGTCGCGAACGCGGCGGTGGGTGAGGCCGCCGCGATCGGCGTGCCCGACGAGCTGAAGGGCGAGGCGATCGTCGTGTTCGCCGTCGCCCGCCCCGGCATCACCGTCGATGCCGCGCTCGAGCGATCGGTCTCGGACACTATCGCCGAGCAGCTCGGCAAGCCGCTCCGACCGAAGGCCGTGCGGTTCATCGGTCAGCTGCCGAAGACACGCAATGGGAAGATCCTTCGACGCCTCATCCGCGCCGCGTACCTCGGGGCCGCGGATCTCGGCGACACGTCGTCGCTCGAGGACCCCGCGGCCCTTGATGAGGTGCGCGCCGCCGCGAAGAGCTAGGCGGTGCGGCTACCCGAGATCGCCCGCACCAGTGCGACGACGAGCGCCGCGATGAGGAACAGGAACACGATCGCGAGCAGAGCGGGTACGTCGATCACCGTCGGCGTGTTCGTCTGCGGCCAGATGCCCTGGAACGGCCGGACGAGCGGCTCCGTGATCCCGTAGAGGCCTGAGACGAGGGCCTGCTGGGGGTTCGCGCCGAGCAGCTTCAAGATGAAGCGGATCAGCAGCACGATCTCGAGCACGGTGAACAGGAGCGTGATGACCCGCGTCACGGTCCACACCGGGGCGTACGGGCTCGCGTTCACGTTCACCTGGCTGGCCGGCGCGACATATGCCGGCTCGCGCACGCGCTCGACCCGTTCGACGCGGTCGACGCGCTGCTCGACGACGGGGCGATCGATGATCTCGGTCTCGCTGGGGTCTCTCGGGTCTGGTGGCTGTCTTGTACTCATGCCTGCCTACCGAGCAGGCCGCATGCCACCGCCGTTACAGGCGCTAGGGACAGCGAAACTGCGCGGCGGTCACGAACGTCTGCCCAATGAGGATCATCGCGATGGTCGCCGTGATCGCGACGGGGATCAGCAGGAGTGCCCTGATGCGCGCTCCGCGCGCGAGCGGCGATCGAAACGCGCCGGCGATCGCCAGAGGGGCGAAGAGGACCGGAATCGAGACGGTGGACAGGAACAGCGCTGCGGCGCTTACCGATGCCGCGACGCCGATCGTCGTGTGAGTGTCGCTGTCACCGGATGCGGCCCCGAGCAGCAGGATCGCGTCGAGCAGTCCAATGGCCAACCCTGCGATCACGTCGCCGCGCTGGAAGTACTTCGGCGCACAGCCGAGGTTCGTCACGACGATCAGCCCGACGAGGCCGAGGCAGAGCACGCCGGTGATTTGCTGCACGACCGCAAGCCGTCGCATCGCGTCACCGTAGCGGCTAGCCTCGCGCCGTGAACGCTGCCCCGGACGTGTATCCGTTCGCGCACCGGCAACGCGTGCGATTCGGCGAGACCGACCTGCAAGGGGTCGTCTACTACGCGAACTACCTGCTGTTCGCCGAGGTCGGGCGGGTGGCGTACCTGCGCGCCCTCGGCATCGATTACCGGCGCGACCTCCTCGAGAAGGGCGTCGACTTCACGATCGGCGAAGCCACCGTCCGCTACCGCGCGCCGCTGCGCTTCGATGACGAGTACGACATCCGCGTCCGCGTGGGCGAGATCCGCAACTCGTCGTGGAGCTTCGAGTACGCGTTCGACCGCGCCGATGGGCAACGGTGCGCCGTCGGGTCGACCGTGCAGGTCATCCTGGACCACGGGACGGGCAAGGCCGCGCGTATCCCGGCGGAGATCCGCGACGTCCTTGAGCGCGCGAAGGCGGCGTGATGGAGACGGCACTCCCCGAAGAGCTCGACCTCCTGCGGCGCAGCGTGCGCGCGTTCGTCGAGGAGCAGCTCGTGCCGCGGGGCGAGGAGATCGAGACCTCCGATCGCATTCCCCGCGACGTGATCGACGCGATGGCCGGCATGGGTCTGTTCGGGATCGGGTTCCGGGAAGCGGTCGGCGGGCAGGGCTTCGGGAAGCTCGGGTACTGCGTGGCCGTCGAGCAGCTCGCGCGGGCGAACGCGTCGCTGTGGAACGTGATCGGCGGGTCGGCGGGGCTGTGCGGCACGGCGATCGACATCGGCGGCCCCGACGAGCTGCGGTCGCGCTACCTGCCGGACCTGTTGAGCGGAACGCGGATCGGCGCATACGCGCTGTCCGAGCCTGGAGCCGGCAGTGACGCGGGCGGCCTCGCGACGACCGCTCGCCGCGATGGCGAGGCCTACGTCATCGACGGGGCGAAGACGTTCATCACGAACGCGCCGATCGCGGACCTGTTCACGGTCTTCGCCACGCTCGACCGCTCCGCGGGCTCGAAGGGGATCACCGCGTTCGTGGTCGAGCGCGACACGCCCGGTCTCCGGATCGGGCCGAACGACGAGAAGATGGGGCTGCATGGCTCGACGACCGCGCAGCTGTACTTCAGCGAGATGCGCGTGCCCGCGG
>JALYKF010000128.1 GCA_030774905.1 Chloroflexota bacterium | reverse complement strand
CGCACCGCCCGTGCGGCCGAGCTCGTCTGTACGAACTCCTTCAAGTCCGACGCCCCCGAGGTCGCGGCAGGGCTCCTGAAGGAGGAGCTCCGGCAGCTCGGATCGTTGGTCCTCCAGGCGGCCGACGGCGCGCGGGTGCCATCCGGGCAGGACCTCAGCGTCGACCGCGACGCCTTCGCGACGGCGGTCGAGGCCGGGCTGGCCGAGGCGGGCGTGCGCCGCATCGCGGGCGAGCTCGTCGCCATCGACCCCGCGATCACGACGATCGTCGCGACCGGCCCGCTGACCTCGCCGGATCTCGCCCGCGTTCTCGAGCGCCTCACCGGGCAGGAGCACCTGCACTTCTTCGACGCCGCCGCGCCGATCGTGGTGGGGGAGTCGATCGACCGGACCCTCCTGTTCCGGGCGTCGCGGTACGGCAAGGGTGGTGACGCGTACCTCAACATCCCGCTCGATCGTTCGCAGTACGAGGCCTTCGTCGCCGGTCTCGTAGCCGCGGAACAGGTCGAGCTCCGGGAGTTCGAACGGACGATGTGGTTCGAGTCGTGTTTGCCGCTCGAGGAGATGGCCCGTCGCGGGCCGGAGACCCTGCGCTTCGGACCGCTCAAGCCGCTCGGCCTCACCGATCCGCGCACCGGCTTGCGCCCGTACGCGGTGGTCCAGCTCCGGCCCGATGATGCCGCGAGCGACCTGTTCAACCTCGTCGGCTTCCAGACGAACCTCCGGTGGCCCGAGCAGCGGCGGCTGTTCCGCTCTCTACCCGGGCTCGGCGGCGCGGAGTTCGCGCGCCTCGGGGTGATGCACCGGAACACGTACGTGAACTCGCCGGCGCTCCTGCTCCCGAGCCACCGGCTGCGATCCGCGCCGCGGACGTACCTCGCGGGCCAGCTCATCGGCGTCGAGGGCTACCTCGAGTCGGCCATGAGCGGCCTCGTCGCCGCGCTCAATGTCGCCGCGGCCGAGCGTGGGGGAGGCGATGTCGTCTTCCCGGAGGACACCGCGATCGGCTCCCTCGTCCGGTACGTCACGACGGCCCAGCGCGAGTTCGCGCCGATGAACGCCACGTGGGGCCTCTTCCCATCGCTCGCCGACGAGCTTCGCCGGACCGACAAGCGGACCCGGGCGAGGGCCTACCTCGCGCGGGCGCGCGGGTCCTTCGCCGCGTTCGTCGCCTCGCGACCGGATTTGGTTGCGACGCCAGGTGCGGCCGCGGAGTCGCTCCCCGCCGTCCCGTGACGGAGCAGCTCAGCTTCCCGCTTGGGGAGGAGCGTCCGGACATCCTTCGCCTGCTCACGCCAGAGCAGCGCGAGGCCGTGGAGCACGGCGAGGGCCCGTTGCTCATCGTCGCCGGCGCAGGCACTGGCAAGACCCATGTGCTGACCGCGCGGATCGTGCAGCTCATCGCATCGGGACGCGCGAAGCCCCACGAGATCCTGGCCCTGACGTTCACCGAGAAAGCCGCCGCGACGATGCAGGAGCGCGTCGACCTCTACACGCCGCTGGGGCTCAACGACGCCGCCATCAGGACCTTCCATTCATTCGGCGACGAGGTCTTCCGCGAGTTCGCGCTCGAGCTCGGCCGGGCGGGGGAGCTGCGAGTGCTCTCGCCCGCCGAGCAGGTGATCTTCGTGCGCGAGCACCTGTACTCCGACCTCCCGCTGAAGCGCTATCGGCCGGCCGGCGATCCGCTCCGGCACGTGCGTGCGCTGCTCGACCTGTTCGGCCGGGCTCGTGACGACGACATCTCCCCCGAGGACTACGTCGCGTTCGCCGAGCGGATGGGCGCAGCGGCCGGCGATGATGCGAGCCGCGACGAGGCCGAGGCCCAAGCCGAGCTCGCGGCGACGTACGCGGCATACACGGCGCTCAAAGAGCGCGAAGGGGTCATCGACTTCGGCGACCAGATCGCCCTCTCGCTCCGCGTGCTGCGCGACCACCCCGGGGCGGCGCGCCGGCTGGCCGAGCGCTACCGGTACGTCCTCGTCGACGAGTTCCAGGACACCAACGACGCGCAGTTCAAGCTCATCGAGCGGCTCGTCGCGCCGCACCGGAACCTCACGGTCGTCGGAGACGACGACCAGTCCATCTTCGCCTGGCGCGGGGCCACCCTCTCGAACTTCGACGCGTTCCGTGCGGCGTACCCAGACGCCAAGGTCGTGCCCTTGGTCGAGAACCGTCGATCGGGACAGGGCCTCCTCGATGCCGCGTATGCGCTCATCTCCAACAATCCAGATCGCCTCGAGGTGCGCCTCGGCATCGACAAGAAGCTCCGCGGGCGGCCGGCGACCGACACGGTCGAGGTCGATCACCTCCAGTTCGCGAGCGGCGCCGAGGAAGCCGAAGCCGTCGCCGATCGCATCGCCGATACAGCGATCAAGACCCAGCGGCCACTCGGAGACTTCGCCATCCTCGTGCGCAACAACTCGGACGCCATCCGGGTGCTGAATTCGCTGGCGCGCCGCGGGCTGCCCGCGCATTTCTCCGGGGGCGGCCAGCTGTACGACCGCGAGGAGATCCGGCTGCTCGTGTCGTTCCTCACCGCGGTGGCCGCTCCGTCCGACTCGCCGCACGTCTACTTCCTGGCGACGTCCTCCCTGTACGCCTTCCCGCCCGGCGAGCTCGCGAAGCTCGCCGAGGCCCAGAGCCGCCGGCAGCGGCCGCTGCGTGACCTGTTCGAGGAGGTCGCCCGCGAGGAGGCCACCGGCTTCACTCCCGAGGCGGTCGTCGCCGCGAAGAAGCTGATCGCTGACCTGGAGCTCTACGCGGCCCGCGCCGCGGAGCTCACGACCGCCGAGCTGCTCTTCGAGTTCCTCGAGCGCTCCAAGCTCCTCGACCGGTACCGCGACCCGGACTCGGCCCTTGCGGAGGAGCAGGGCCGCAACGTCGCGAAGTTCCTCCGGCTCGTGCAGAGCGCCGGGAAGGCCCTGCCGTCCGACCGCGCGTCGTTCGTCGTGCCGCACCTGCAGCTGCTGCGCGAGGCGGGGGACGACCCTGCGGCGGCCGACTTCGAGCAGTCCGAGACCGCGGTGAATGTGCTCTCGATCCACAAGGCGAAGGGCCTCGAGTTCGGCGTCGTGTACCTCGTCGTCTCGACCGAGGAGCGGCTGCCGGGCTCACTGCGGCTCCCGGACCTGCGGATGCCCGAAGGGCTCGCCCGCACGCCGCAGAGCGACCGCGATCGCCACGTCGCCGAAGAGCGCCGCCTCGCCTACGTCGCCATGACCCGGGCCCAGGACGCGTTCTTCTTCACCAGCGCCACGGACTACGGCGGCACCCGGGCGCACCGGCCCAGCCGGTTCATTGGGGAGGCGCTTGGCAGGAGGCCGGCCGCCACGAGCGTGCGGCTCGCGGCCTACGACGAGCTGCAGCGATTCGCCGCACCACCCGCGGAGGTCGATAGTCCATTGCCGCGCCTCGGCGCCGACAACGTCTTGACGCTCTCGTACACGGAGATCGACGACTACAAGCGCTGCCCGCTCCGCTACCGATTCGCCCACGTGCTGCGGATCCCGGTGCTCCCGACGCCGGCCATGGTCTACGGGAACGCCCTGCATCGCGCGGTCGCCGACTTCCTGCGCCGGAAGCGCGAGGGCGAGCAGCCGACGCTCCAGCAGCTCGAGGCGACGTTCCGGTCATCGTGGATCGGTGGCGGCTTCATCTCCCCGGACCATGAGAGCGAGCGGTTCGAGGCGGGGCTGACCGCGCTCCGGCGGTTCTTCGAGGCCGAGCGTGGCGCCTCTCCTCCCGATCTGGTCGAGCAGCGGTTCTCCTTCATGCTCGGGAACGACCGGGTTGTCGGGCAGTGGGACCGGGTCGACCGAACGGCCAACGGGGCCGTGATCTCGGACTACAAGTCCAGCATGCTCGATGGGGGGGACGACACTCCCCAGCGCCGGGCCGCGACGAACATGCAGCTCCCCGTCTATGCCCTCGCCTACCAGAAGACCTTCGGCGAGCTTCCGGCGAAGACGGCGCTGCTCTTCCTCGAATCCGGGCAGCGGGGGGAGATCGTCCCGACGCCCGATGCGATGGGCGCGATCGGGGCGGTGATCACCTCGACCGCGGCCAAGATCCGAGGCCGGCAGTTCGCCGCCGACCCGGAGCGGCCGGAAGCCCGGACCTGCAGCCAGTGCCCGTACAACGCCATCTGCACCGAGTCGTGGACCGCCCGGCAGGTCCGGGGGACGACCGCGTAGCGCCCGGAGAATGACCGAGAGTGTCTTTGCGCAGCGACGCATCCATAATTGGTCGCGGTCAGGCAGGCTGGGCCGAGCCCGGCGCGGGTGCCCGCACCGAGCGGATCAGGATGACCAGCGCGACGAGGATGGCGATAGCGAGGAGCACGAACACCCCCCGGTAGCTGAACCGGGGCAGGAACAGCTGGGCGGCCACGACGACCGAGGCCGGGATCGCTACCGATTCGGCTGCAGCCTTCAAGCCGGCGAACACCCCGGTCTTCTCCGGGGGGACCAAGGCCGCGAGGAGCGGCCAGCCCGCCGCCGTCGCCGCCCCGTTCCCGATGCCGGCCAGCACGACGACGGCGATGGTCTGCGGGAGCCCGTGGATCACGATGCCGCCGAACGCGGCCACCGCCAGGAGGGTCCAGCCAACCACCAGGACCGTCTTCGTTCCGATGCGGTCGGCGACCTTGCCGAAGATGACCGCGGCAACGGCGGTGACCAGGAGCGTGCCCGCCGCGAGGAGCAGGGCCACTGACTCGCTCTCGCCGATGTCGACGGTGATGAACAGGGTGAGGTAGGGCAGCACCGCGCTGAACCCGACCATGAACACGAAGATCGCGGCCAGGTAGCGCAGGGCCTCACGGTGCTCGGCCAGCTCGGCGACGTACCGGCGGAGGCCGAGACGCGCCCCGGCATGGTCCACCAGCGCCGGCTCGTGCACCCCGGCGACGGTGATGGCAAAGCTGCTGACGAGGAGTGCGCCGACCAGCGGGAACGTCCAGGCGGGCACCCCGTCGGTCGACGCGCGCGAGATCACCAGGAGGAACGCGACCTGGCTGGCCAGCTGGATCGCGGTCGACACGCCCTGGAGGATGCCGCGTTCGGCGACGGTCGTGATGTCGGCCAGGAGGGCCACGTAGGGGTCGGCCGCGATGTTGAAGAACACCGAGAACAGCACGATCGCGATGGTCAGGCCGAGCACGTCTCGCTGGGTTGCCGCGAAGAGAAAGAACGCGGCAGACAGCGGGATCCCCGCGGCGATGAATGGCCGCCGCCGGCCGAGCCGGGTGCGCGTCCGATCCGACAACGCGCCGACCGCCGGCTGGATGATCGCCCCCTCGATGCTGCGCGTGCTCGCGAGCAGCCCCGTGAGGAGGTCGCTCGCACCCGCGGCCTTGAGGAGCTGCGGCAGCACGAAGTTGTTGAACGCGAAGAACGCACCGGCGCCGATCGATCCCGCGGAGTACAGGAGGGTCTTCGAGCGCGTCAACCGGCCGGGCACCGGCGCACGCTATGTGATACCTAAACCGGGTGCGGGCGACCGAATGGAACACTCGTTCTAGCATGACTGGGCCGATACTGGCGCGGAAGAGGAGAACGACGTGGAGCTGCTGGCCATCGCGATCGTCTTCGCGGCCGTGGCCGCCATCGCCGTGACGGTCGTCCTCGTCCGCCGGCGCTCGGCCGACATCCCGCTCGCGCTCCTGCAGCAGGGCATGCGCGCCGACGTGGCGCTCCTCCAGCAGACGATCGCCGACCTGCGCGGCGCCAACGGCCAGGCGCTCACCGACCTCCGCACGGAAGTCCAGCGCTCGCTCGGCGCGACCGAGCAGCAGCTGCTCACGCAGTCGGGCTCGACCCAGCGGACCCTCGGCGAGCTCGGCGTGAAGCTCGCGTCGCTCGGCGAGCAGAGTGCCCGGATCGGCGAGCTCGCGAAGGACGTGGGATCGCTCCACGATCTCTTCCGGGCGCCGAAGCTCCGCGGCGGCTTCGGCGAGGTGATGCTCGAGCGGGTCCTCGCGGACAACCTGCCGGCGAACGCGTTCGAGCTCCAGTACGGGTATCACGACGGCACCCGGGTCGACGCGATCGTGCGCTTCGGCGGCCGGCTCGTGCCGATCGACGCGAAGTTCCCGATCGAGTCGTTCAACGCGCTGACCGCCGCGACGGATGACGCTGAGCGCGCATCGCGGCGCCGGGCGTTCGTCCAGCAGGTGAAGCGACACGTCGACGCGGTCGCGAAGTACATCGCGCCTGCGGAAGGCAGCATCGATTACGCGTTCCTGTACTTCCCGGCCGAGGGCGTCTACTACGCTGCCGCGATCGCCGAGCCCGACCTGCGCGACTACTGCGCCGAGCGCCGCGTGCTGCCGACCTCGCCGAACACGCTCGTCGCGTACCTGCAGATGGTCTCGCTCGGGCTGCGCGGCCTGGCGATGGAGGAGCGCTCGCGCGAGCTGCAGGAGGGCCTGCGGCGAGCGGCGCTCGAGCTCGAGAAGTTCCGCGCGGCCTACGACACGCTCGGGGACCACCTTCGCAACGCGACGAAGAAGCACACCGACTCGCTCCACGGCTTGAACCGCACCGCCGACGCGATCGAGGCCGTGGGTCGTCCGCTCGGGACCGTGGAGCAGGGCACGCTGCCGCTCACGGGTGAAGAGGAGAGCACCGTCCGGCGCCTGCCGTTCGTGGCCCGCGGCGACGACCGCTGACCCGAGCGCTCCTCGCGATCGCAGCCGCGGGCCTTGCCATCGTCGCGTTCATCATCGCCACGCGGGACCCTGACGGGCCCGTGACCATCGGCCTCGTCGCCGCCGGGGCCGCCCTTGCGACCGGCGCCCTCGTCGCGGCGGTCCTTGTGTCCGCCGGCACGCGGGGCAGCACGCGTGGCGCGCCGCGGGACCGCGCGGTCGC
>JALYKF010000127.1 GCA_030774905.1 Chloroflexota bacterium | reverse complement strand
GCGACCTTGGGATCGTGCTTCGGGTGACCCCCGAGGTCGCGGAGAACCTGAAGCTGAAGCACGGCAGCGCCCTGCCGGTCGACGTGGACCCGGACGAGGTCGTCCAGATCACCTCGATCGGCGAGGATCTCGCCCACGGCGTGACCCGTCGCACCGTGGCCCAGATCATCGAGGCTCGGCTGAACGAGATCTTCGAGGCCGTTCAGCAGGAGATCGCCGCCGCCGGGGCCACGAACCGCCTCCAGGCCGGCCTCGTCCTCACCGGCGGGGGCGCCATGCTGGCCGGTATCAACCGCGCCGCCCGCGATCAGCTCGGGATGAGCGCCCGGGTGGTCGGCCCCCAGAATCTCGGTGGTCTGACCGACCAGGTCTCGACGCCGCCCTACGCCGCCTCCTCCGGCCTGCTGCTCTGGGGTGCCAAGAATTGGACGCTGGACGACGATCAGGCCGGGAGCCGGTCTCTCGACGGCCTCTCCGGCCGACTCGGGAAGCTCTTCAAGGGGCTCATGCCCTGATCAACGGGTCACGTGCCTAGCACGTGGCCCGAAGAGGACGACCGACTCGCGGCAAAGCTGCTCGTCGGGCGGCCACACGCGCGGTGATGGCGACCGGAGTGCCCCCAGCCGCGAACGCACGTGACCTAACCCGCAACACTGGCGATGTCTTGCAGTTGAAGCGTATAGTCGCGACAACTGAATACACCCCATGTACGCACTCGGGGGAGGGGCAGCGACATGGAGAGAAACGCTTCCGAAGGAGGCTGCCCCTCATGCCGCTACGGTCGGATATAGAGAACTTCGCGCTCATCAAGGTCATTGGCATCGGTGGTGGTGGATGTAATGCGGTGAACCGCATGATCCGCGCCGAGCTCATGGGTGTCGAGTTCATCGCCGTGAACACCGATGCGCAGGCGTTGCTGCTGTCCGACGCTCCACACAAGCTCCGCATCGGCGACAAGGTCACCAAGGGCCTTGGCTCAGGCGCCGACCCGTCGGTCGGCCGCAAGTCGGCCGAGGACGACAGCGAAAAGCTCTACGAAGCCCTCAAAGAGGCCGACATGATCTTCGTGACGGCCGGCATGGGTGGTGGGACCGGCACCGGCGCGGCGCCGGTGATCGCGGAGATCGCCAAGGACATCGGCGCCCTGACGGTCGCCGTGGTCACGAAGCCGTTCTCCTTCGAAGGCGCGAAGCGGCGCCTCCTCGCGGAGCAGGGGATCCAGGAGCTCGTCGACAAGGTCGACACCCTGATCACGATCCCGAACGACCGACTCCTGCAGGTCGCGGAGAAGCGCACCACGATGGTCGATGCCTTCCGCATCGTCGACGACGTCCTCCGCCAGGGCGTGCAGGGCATCAGCGATCTCATCACGGTGCCGGGCCTCATCAACCTGGATTTCGCCGACGTCAAGACGATCATGACCAACGCCGGGTCGGCCCTCATGGGCATCGGCCACGGCAGCGGCGAGACCCGCGCGGCGGACGCCGCCCGCCAGGCGATCATGTCGCCGCTCCTTGAGCAGTCCATCGACGGCGCCCGCGGGGTGCTGTTCACGATCACCGGCGGCCCCGACCTCACCCTGTTCGAGGTGAACGAGGCGGCCGAGATCATCCACGCCGCCGCCGACCCCGAGGCGAACATCATCTTCGGCTCGGTGATCGACGAGCGCATGGGCAACGACGTGAAGATCAGTGTCATCGCGACCGGCTTCGATCCCGCTCGTCCGCTCAAGCGGATCGAGCAGCCGCTCTACAAGCGAACGGTTGAGTCACGTCCCGCGGAGCGGGAGACGGCCGCCGTGAGCAACGGCGCGCCGGCCAGGCCCGAGAAGCGGTACGAGGCCGACGACCTCGAGGTCCCAAGCTTCCTCCGCCGCAAGTAACCAGCCGCGTACGCAATCGGTGGCCGGTCCTTCAGGGACCGGCCACCGTTCGTTTCAGGGAGCGCGGCCGATGTCCGAGCGCGCGATGAACACACAGGCCGGCATCCCATCTCGGCGCGTGGGTCGCGTCCGGCGAGCCGCTCGGCAGTGCCGCCGTCAAGGGGATAGTTCCCTAGATTTAGTGGCGGTCTTCCCATATCTTGTGGTCATGCGTTGCCCGAGCTGCGGTAATACGGACACGAGGGTCATCGATTCGCGCGAGGCGGAGGATGGGGCGTCCATCCGGCGCCGCCGGGCCTGCGACCGCTGCGAGGAGCGCTTCACCACGTTCGAGCGCAGCGAGTCGGCGCGGATCCAGGTCCTGAAGCGGGATGGCAGCCGCCAGGAATTCGACCGGCGGAAGCTTGCGAGCGCCATCGAGAAGTCCGCATCGAAGAGCCTCCTGCCCGAGATGCTGCGCGGGCTCATCGACGACATCGAGGCCACCCTCAAGCAGAGCGGCATCTCAGAGGTCGGGTCGCAGCGGATCGGCGAGATGGTGCTCGAGCGCCTCGCGGACGTGGATCCGATGAGCTACATCCGCTTCCGCATCGTGTACGCGAAGCTGGACGACCTCACGACCCTTCGTGACGAGCTCGCGGCGCTCGATCGGCGCCGCGAGGTCTCCCGCGATCGCAAGGTGGCGGAGCAGATCACGCTCATCGAGCCGGTCGCGATCGCTGGCGGCGGCCGCAAGCGCAGGCGTTGACCCGATCGCGGTTCCAGCTCGTGTGCTGGGACCTCGACGGCACCCTCACCGACAGCGTCCGCTTCGTCGTCGACACCGCCAACACGGTCATCACGCGCCGAGGCGGCGCGCCGCTCGACTTCGATGTCGTCGGCCGTATGACCGGCCTCCCGCTCGAGGACATCTTCCGCATCGCGTGGCCGGACCTGACGGCTGACGATGCCGTGGCGTGTCGCACTGAGTACCGGACGATTTACGACGAGACGGTGATCCCGGCCACGCGGCTCTTCGACGGCGCCCGCGCGACGCTTCGCGCGATCCATGCGGCCGGCCTGCTCCAGGCGACCGTCACGGGGAAACGCGCCGCGGACTGCGAGCGCATCCTGCGCGGCCTCGCAATCGAAGATGACATCGAGCTCTACCTCGGGGGCGACTCGGTGCCGGCGGATCGCCACAAGCCCGCACCCGATCTCGCGCTGCTGGCCATGCACCGGCTCGGGGTGCCCGCGGCAGGCACAGTGGTCGTCGGGGACACGCGCATCGACATGCTGATGGGCCGCGACGCCGGTGCGCACACGATCCAGGTCCTCTGGGGCTACGAGCGGGGCGCGGTACCGGAGGCCGATGAGACCGTCGCGACGTGGGACGCGCTCCGCGACCGTATCCTCACGAGCTGATGGTCCTCTCCGACCGCGACATCCGCGCCGAGATCGAGCGCGGCCGCATCGGCATCGATCCATTCGATCCCGGGTGCGTCCAGCCGGCGAGCCTCGACATCCGGCTCGACCATCGGTTCCGCGTGTTCCGCTCCAGCCATCATCCGTACATCGATCTCGCGCGCCCGCTCGACGACTTCACCGAGCTCGTGGAGGTCGGCGACGCGCCGTTCATCCTGCA
>JALYKF010000126.1 GCA_030774905.1 Chloroflexota bacterium | reverse complement strand
CCGTAGAGGAGTGCGCGCCGGCTCGGACCACCCGCGACGAACAGCGGTTGCGCCGCGGCGCGGGAGCGGCCGAGCTCGAACAGGATCGCGAAGAGGACCCAGTAGCCGAGCGTCGCCGTCGCCGTCGGAACGGTCGCGTCCTCGCTTCCCCCGATGACGACGATCGGCAGCGTCAGCGCGGCAAGGACCACGACGATGATCGCGACGCGACCGGCGCCCGGGAGCCGGTCGAGGAAGCGGGCCGTTCCCGTTCCGGCGAGCGCGCCGAGGAGGATGAGACCGGCGGCGACGCCGACGATGAGCGACGGCCGGCCGAATTCCTGGAGCCGGTCGATGAGGTAGCCGAAGACGCCACCCGGGAGGATGAGGGTGAGGGCGTCGGCGGCGACGTCCGGCAGGGCTTGGACCCCGGCGGCGAAGCGCAGCGCGAACATCAGGGCGACGACCGCGGTCATCGCCGCCGCGCCCAGCAGGGTCCCGCGCTTCAGATCAGGGGTCGGCACCTCCAGCCATGGTCCCGGGACTCGATGACAGCCGCGTGACAGCACGAGCCGCGGCTCCGGCGGCCACGGCGAGCACGAGGACCGTGGCCCAGCCGATCAACAGAAGGCCGGTCGCGCCGTCGGTCCCGAGCAGCGGGAAGATCCCGCTCAGGTGCCCCCCGAGCGCCTTGTCGAACGTTCGGTCGGCGAAGGGCGGGACACCGACGCTGTCGTAGCGGATACCCGGGACCGCCACGTAGACCGCGGACATCGCCGCCGTCAGCGGCATCAACGCGATCAGCGCGAGGCGCCATGGTCGCACTGCGACGCCAAGCGCGAGAAGCATCACGAGCAGCGGGACCAGCGGCGCGAGGTACCGCGCCTGCGGCGAGAGCCCACCGGTCCAATCCACCGCGCTCGCGAGGAGGAGATACGGGATCGCGAGCAGCGGAAGGACGAGGCGGCGGCGAGCGGCCACACCGGCGCCGACGAACGCGAGCAGAGCGACCGGCGCCGCCGGCAGCAGGCCGAACGCGCGGTCGACCAAGAGGCCGAGGACCCCGAACGGAGTGGTCGAGGCGTACGCCGCGATGCTCGTATCGGGGCGCGCGGTGAAGAACAGCAGGAAACCGGCGTGCGGGAGCGGCACGCCATACACCGCGAGGTCGAGGAGCGAGCTTCCAATGACGACGGCGAGCAGCGGTGCGCCGAGCATCGCGCGATCGCGCCACGATCGTCCCCACCCCAGGGCGAGGAGCAGCGCGATCGCGAGCGGCCAGCCGCGCACGTGCAGGAACGGCAAAGCGGCGATCCCGATCACGCCGACCCCGAGCGGAGCGGCGCCGGCGAGCGCGGCGAGCCCGGCTGCCATAGCCAGGGACATGACGCTGTCGGGGAAGAGCTGACCCGAGTACGTGAGCGCAGGGACGGACAGCCCGCCAAGGAGGGCACCCGCGATCGCCGCACGCGGTGAGACGAGCCGGCTGCCCGCGCGATGAGCGAGCGCGACCGCGCCGGCCATCGCCACGCCGACGCAGGCGACCGCGAGCGCGCGCCCACCGATCGCGAACGGCAGCGCGAGCAGCATGGAGAGCCCCAGATCGTGCAGCGGGAAATGGCCGGGCGCGCGCAGCGACGGCGAGCTCTGCCGCGGCAGGTCGGCGAGATGATCGCCCGGGTCGTACCCGGATGACGCGATGCTCGACCAGCGCCCATCGAGCACGAAGCCCTCGCCATGGAGGAGCGAGTCCGCCGCGAGGAGGTAGTAAGGCTCGTCGCCGGTCGGACCGACCCGGCGCGTCGTCCAGGTACCGGCGGCTACGTAGAGGACCGCCAGGAGCACGAACAGCGCCCACGAGGCGTGCCGTTTCACCAGTGGCGGTAGAGGAGGAGCGCGCCGAGGAAGTCGATGCCCGCGAGCAGGCTGCCACGCGGCGATCCCGAGACCTTGCTCACACCGCCGATGCGCGGCCCGTAGCGGACCGGCAGCGCGACGATGTGCAGTCGCCGCCGCGCCGCCTTGGCGAGCATTTCGACGAGCCACGCATATCGCGTGGGACGCATCTCGAGCCGCTCCAGCGCGTCGACCCGGATCGCGCGCAGCGGGGCGATGTCGCCGAGACGCAAGCCATAGAGGACCCGCAGGAGCGCGAGCGTGAGACCGTTGCCGAGCCGTTGGTGGAGCGGCATGGCGCGCGCATGGATGCGCGTCCCGACCGCCAGGTCGGCACCGTCGCGTACGAGCTGCGCGAGCGACGCGAGATCCCCTGGGTCGAAGCTGCCGTCGCCGTCGATGAACGCGACGATCCGCGATCCATCGACCGCCGCCGCGCCGGCGTGGCACGCCCAGCCGTAGCCGCGCCCTCGAGAGGGCACCACGTCGGCGCCGGTGCGTCGCGCCTCGGCCGCTGTCGCATCGGTACTGGCGTCGTCGACGACGATGACCCGCGCGGGCCCGAGCGCGCGCACCGACCGGACGACGCCAGCGATCGCCGCGGCCTCATTGCGCGCCGGAATGATCACCGTCGTGTCGGCGAGCCGGTCCGTCACGCGGCGTCGAGGCGGCGGAGCGCGGCGGCGGTCTCCCGCGCCCGGCGGAGGCCGGCGCGATCCGCCCGGAGGAGCGCGAGGGAGGCTGCGTCGTCCACGTCGTAGCCCGCCGGCAGCACCGTGACCGCGAGTCCGGCCGCCCGCGCCCGATCGCGGGTCAGCGCGAACACCGCGGAGGTGCTCCAGGGCATCTGCCGGAAGAGCGACGGCGGCAACGGTGCGGAGCAGCCGATGAGGTAGAAGCCACCGTCGCGCGACGGCCCGAGCACGCAGCCCGCGCCCGATTCGAGGGCCAGGAACGCATCGCGCACGACCCGCGGATCGAGGGTCGGCGAGTCCGTGCCGATGAGCACGACGTAGCGTGATCGCGCGTGGCCGTCCTCGAGGGCCCGGGCGAGCCGCGTCCCGAATGACCCGAGCGGCTGAGCGACCAGCCGGGCGCCGACGAAGACGTGACCGATGCGATCGTCGGCCGAGGGCGGCGCGAAGGCGACGAGGATCGTGTCAGCGCCGGAATGCTCCGCAAGGGCTGCGGTATCGCGCAGGAACGCATACGCCAGCGTCGTCGATGCGCGGGCGCCGATGGCTTCGCCGAGCCGCCGCTTCGCGCGACCGGCCCGCGGCCACTTCGCGAGGACAACGAGTCCGCGTCGGTTGCGCGGCATCACGCCACCACGGAGACCGGCGTGGCGGCGAGCTCTGCGACGCCGTCCGCGAAACGCACGCGTGGGCCGAGCCCGAGCTCGCGATCGGCACGCTCGGACGACGCGAAGATGTGACGCACGTCGGCGAGGCGATACTCCCCCGTCACGGTGGGCGCACGACCGCCGAGAGCTGCGCTGAGCGCGGTGGCGAGCTCGAGGATCGTCCGTGGGGTGCCGCTCCCGACGTTGAACGCGCCGATCGCCGGCGCGTCCCGCTCGATCGCGCGCACGTTGGCTTCCGCGATGTCACGGACGTGGACGAAGTCGCGACGCTGCGCGCCGTCCTCGAAGACTCGCGGCGTTCGGCCGGCAGCGATCTGGCCGCGGAAGGTGCTCGCGACGCCCGCATAGAGCGTGTCGCGCGGCGTGCGAGGGCCGTACACGTTGTGGTACCGGAGGGCCGTGACCGCCGGCCCGCCCTCGCGCATCGCGACGAACGCGAGGTGCTCCTGATGCACTTTCGTCGCGGCGTAGACGCTCCGCGGATCCAGCGGCGCGTCCTCGGTGATCGCGCCGGGTTCGAGCGGTCCACCGCAGCGCGGACACGTCGGATCGAACCGTCCGGCGGCGAGGTCGGCGTCGCGGCGAGGCATCGCCCGCTGCGCTCCGTCGGACCCGCAGTGATAGGCCCCCTCGCCGTACACGACCATGCTGCTCGCCAAGAGCAGCCGAGGCACGCGGCACCGAAGTGCCGCACGCAGCAGCTCGGCGGTCCCGACATCGTTCGTGCGGGCGAACAGCGGACCATCCAGCGTGCCGGCGCCGAGCCCGACGATCGCGGCATGATGCGCGACCGCGTCGACACCGGCGAGCGCGCGGTCGAGCAGCTCGCCATCGAGCACATCCCCATCGACGTACGTCGCGTGCCGGTTGAGATAGTCAGGGCGCGCGACATGTACCGCAGGCGTGAAGCTGTCGATCACCGTGACATCGTGGCCGCGCGCGACGAGGGCATCGACCACGTGGGATCCGATGAATCCGGCACCACCCGTGACGACGATCCGCAGTAACCGACGGCTCACGCCGGCAAGCTGAACCAGAAGCGCGTGCGACCCGCAGCGGACTCGGCGCCGACCTGGCCCCCGCCGAGCTCCACGAGCCGCTTCACGATGGCGAGGCCGATGCCGGCGCCGCCGAGCGCCTGGTCGCGCGACTTCTCGACCCGATAGAACCGCTCGAAGACGCGCGGCAGCTCGACCGTGGAGATGCCCTGACCCGTGTTGGTCACGCTCACGACGATGTCGGCCGGGCGGCGAGCCGCGGCGACGACGACCGTCCCACCCGCGGGCGTGTACCGCACCGCGTTCTGCAAGAGGTTGGCGAGGACCTGTGCGAGGTGGTCCGGGTGCGCGCGTGCCCGCAATGGGGCCGGGACGTCCAGGTCGATCTCGATCGAGCGCCGCTCGAACGACGGCCGGACGATGTCGACCGCGCTGGCAATCGCCGCCCCGAGATCGAGATCCACGAGCGCGGGCGGATCGGTGGCGACGGTTCCGGCGCTGAGGCTGTCGAGGGAGCGGGCCAACCGGACGAGACGGTCGACCTCTTCGTGGAGCGAAACGAACGTGGCGCGGTCCGGCGCGATGACTGCGTCTCGCAGCGCCTCCAAATAGCCCTGGAGATTCGTGAGCGGCGTGCGGAGCTCGTGCGCCGCGTTCGCGATGAACTCACCGCGGATGCGCTCCTGCTCGCCGATCTCCGCAGCCATCTGATTGAACGAGTCCGCGAGCGAAGCGATCTCCTCCGGTCCGTTCCGGTCCACTCGAACGCTGTAGTCACCGACGGCGATCCGCCGCGCGGCTGCCCCGATCTCCCGCAGCGGCCGGGAGATCCGGCGGGCGAGCGCGATGGAGAGGACGATGCTGGCCGCACCCGCAACGAGCAGGGCGCCGAGGAAGAAGCGGGCGATCGTCTCGTCGAACATCTCGCGTGCGGCGACGACCGTTGAGCCATGCTCGACCATGAGTCGTTCGAAGGCGACGGCGGAGAACGCAAAGACGCCGAGCGTCAGGATCATCGCGACGGCGAGCCCGACGACGAGCGAGGCCGTGGCGATCCGGCTCGCGATGCCGTTCATGGAGCCGTGCGGTAACCGGCGCCGCGCACGGTCAAGATGTAACGCGGATGTTCGGCATCGTCGCCGAGCTTCTCGCGAAGCCTCCGGATGTACACGTCGACACTGCGCTCCATCACGTCGGCCTCGCCGTCGCCGTAGAGGGTATCGAGCAAGGCCTCCCGCGTGAGGATCCGGCCATCGGCCTCGATGAGCGCGAGCAGCAGCTTGAGCTCCCCGGTCGTGAGATCGAGCAGCGCGTCGGCCCGCCTGACCTCGTGGCGGGCGGGATCGATCACGAGGTCGCGGAATGGCACCGGCTGATCGCGCCGCCGCTCCTCAGGCCGCTCGGCTCGCCGGAGGATGGCCTTGACCCTGCCGACGAGCTCAGCGGGCGAGAACGGCTTCGCGACGTAGTCATCGGCGCCCTCGTTGATCCCGAGCACACGATCGGCCGGCGCGCCGCGCGCGGACAGCATGAGGATCGGCACGTCCGACTCCGCGCGCACGATCCGCGTGAGAGCGAGCCCGTCGAGCATCGGGAGCATGACGTCCAGCACCACCAGGCGGGGACGCCGGTCGCGGAGCGCGGCGAGCGCCGTAGGGCCATCAGCGGCGGTGATGACAACGAAGCCTTCGCGCTCGAGGTAGGTCCGGACGAGCTGGACGATCTTGGCGTCGTCATCGACGACCAGGATCGGGGACGCGTCAGCAGCCACGGCAGCAAGCATCGTAGGCGGCAAACGGTGCGCCTCCGGTATGACATTCGGATTACAACCGTCGCTTGCCGAGCTAGCGTTCGACTGTGACGTCCCTCGTCACCGGCCTTATCGCCGGCTTCGCGATCGCGATGCCGCCCGGCGCGGTGACCTCGCTCATCGTTCGCATCGGGTTGCAGCGCGGGTTCCGCTCGGCGCTGGCGGCGGGCTGGGGCACCGCGACCGTGGATGGCGTGTACTGCGTCGTGGCGGTCCTCGCAGGCGCGGCCCTCGTGCCGCTCCTCGGCGCGATCGATCCGCCGCTGCGGGTCGCGACCGGACTCGTGCTCATTGGCCTCGGCATCCGCGGCACGCTCGCGTCACGCGCGGACATTCCGTCGGCGGGATCGCCGGACGCCCGGGCGCTCGCGGCGACGTACCTGCGATTCATCGCGATCACGATGGTGAACCCGGCGACGCTCGCGTACTTCGTCGCGGTGGCGCTCGGGTTCGCGGGCGCGGTGCTGAACGACGCGCTCGCGTTCGTCGTCGGCGTGTTCGCGGCGTCGCTGACCTGGCACTTGATCCTCGCGATCCTCAGCGGCTCGCTTCACGGCCGGCTGAGCCCGAACGCGCGAACGGTGCTGGCCATCGTGGCGAACGGCGTCGTGATCGCCCTTGGCATCCGGATCCTCGCGCAGGTCGTCGGGACATAGGCCGCCGCGTATCGTCCGGCGGTGCGCGCGTTCGCGATCGCCGGTGCGGTCCTGCTGATCTCCTGTAGCGCCCACGTCCTCGCCCCCGGCGTCCGCGTCCGCGCCGGCCGCACGCGCGATGGCCGTCACGCGTGGAGCTCGGGCAGCGGCACCCTGGTGATCGACCCGGGTGGCCGGTCAGGGACACTCAAGGTGGACCTGCCGTTCGCCGGCTGGCGGCGCCTGCCAAGCATCGACGCGTCACCGGCGCCGACGACGACCCTGCCCGCGCTGCACCTCGAGGGACCGTGGGTCTGCCCCGCCGGGTCGTGAGCCCCTAGCGGTCGTCGAGCGCCGGCGGCACGGCGACGAAGCTGAGCAGCAGGCCGATGACGCCGCAGAGGACGACGGATCCGGCCACGAAGGTGAACGTCCACCCGAACCCGTAGCGCAGGTACACGACCGCGAAATAGAGGACGAAGTACGCCATCGGGACGGCCGCCGCGATGATGCGCAACGCGACGGTGTGTGCGGCCGACGGGCGCAGCCGGTAGAGCAGGATGTCACCGACGACCCCGGCGCCGATCGCGACGGCCGCGAACGACAGCCGCACGTCAGCAGGCGTGTTGCGGCTGCCCATGAGGATCATCGCGATGCCGTCGAGCCCGAGCATGAGCGTGATCGCGCCGACCGGAAGGGTCGTGCGGCGCAGGACCATGAGCAGCAGGCCGCTGATGAAGCCGCTGAACAGGAACATTCCGAGCAAGCCGCGGAACACGCGGTCGCTCGTCGTGCCGTTGCCCGTCGCGCCAAGGAAGTTGGAGTACGGCCCGCTGTAGAGGGTGAAGAACGTCAGCAGCGAGAAGATCGCGACGAGCGAGAGGACCATCGGCAGGCGCGACGCGAGCGATGCGCTGTCCTCGTTCCGCCGGAGCGCCGAGATGAAGGGGCTGCTCACGATGAGGAACATCCCGAGGCCCAGCAGCATGTGGCTCGGGCTGAGGAGGATGTCGTTCCCGACCTCGACCCCAAAGGCGCTGTGCCACGCCATGTCGGCGACCCCGCCGAGCGCGAAGGCGATCACACCTGCGGCGGCGCCGCCGTAGCCACGCGGGATGGCCGCGCGCCACGTTGGCCCGACGGGCCGGCGCAGCGCGATCGCGCCGCAGACGATCGCGACGCAGGCCGCGAAGCCCGAATAGAAGATCGCGTGCCACACCGTCCAGAAGCTGTCCGGTAGGCCGTTCGTGTGGGCCCAGCCATCCGCGTACAGGCCTCCGAGCAGCCACGCGATCCCGCCGACCGCGAGCCAGTCGAACCGGGTGCCCGCATCGGCGGCCAGCGGCGCAGGGATCGCCCGAGCGATAGATCCGCTGCTCACTCCTCCTTATATACAGCCACATAGAGCCGCCGGAGGCCGGTACGTTCCGCTAACGCTTGAAGTAGTAGAAGAACGGGCCTTTCTTGCCTGGCCCGTAGGCCAGCGAGATGTTGATCCGCGCGAAGCCCTCAAGGTCCGGGACCATCTCGAGGCCGCCGGCGTCCCACGGCTCGAAGCCCGCTTCCTCGATGAGCACCTTCACGCTGTCCTTCGCGTCGGCGTCGTCGCCGACGAGGACCTGCGATGGCTTCTCGGCCTTGCCCTGCGTTTCGGCGTGGATCTGGGCGAACGCGGTGTTGAACGTCTTCACGACCTTCGCGCCGGGTACGGCCTTCGCGAGCGCGAGGGCCGGGCTCTCCGACGTGCGAGCCGCCGGACCCGTGATGTTCGTCGCGTCGATGAGGATCTTGCCCTTCAGGTCGCCGAGTCCTCTCGCGACCTCTACGAGGCTCGCCGACGGGACAGCGAACACCACGACGTCGGCGTCCTTGACCGCGTCCGTCGGCGAGGCCGCCTTCGCCCCGATCGGGTCAGCCTTCGCCTTCGCCTTCGTCTTCTCCAGGTCGCGGCCGGCGACGACGACGGTGTGCCCGACCTTCGCCCACTTCGCGGCGAGCGCGCCGCCCACGTTGCCCGCGCCGATGATCGCGATCTTCACTCGCTCACTCCCCCGTGACCGCGGGGTCACGCCGACCCTCACCGTACGCCCGCCTCGTCGTTATTCCGGCCGATCGACGCGAGCCACCGTTCGGCCTCGCCCGGAGTGCTGAAGCGGTGGATCGCCAGATGCCGATACTCCGGCTGAGCGAGGATCCGCGGCCACGTGCGACGACGCTTCCAGTGCGACCTGAACACCCAGAGGTACAACGAGTCGAGCGAGAGGTACGCGTTGCGGAACGTCTCGCGGTTGCCGTTCCACAGCTCCTCTCGGCTTCGGATCCGCCTGTTCGTGCGCGTGAAGAGCCGCCGGAGGACGAGGGGCGCGGACGGATCCAGCCACACGAAGGTATCGGCGCGTCCCCATGTGATGTCGCGGATCGCGGAGTAGTTGCCATCGATCACCCAGGTGTCGCCGCTGGTCGCATCGAGGATGCGCTGACGGAAGATATCCGTCGGGGTCGGAGTCCAGTGCGGGCCATGGAACAGCGAGTCGAGCTCGATCACCGGCGCACTCATCCGCTGCGCGAGAGCGCGCGCGAACGTCGACTTTCCCGAACCCGTACTGCCGCCGACGACGACACGCCGCATGGGCGGACACGATAGAGTCCAAAGCCCGTGAAGCTCCATGAATTCCAAGCGAAACAGGTGCTCGCGCG
>JALYKF010000125.1 GCA_030774905.1 Chloroflexota bacterium | reverse complement strand
ACACGCCCCACTCGACCCGATCGTCGAGCGGGGCGTGGTCGTCGCTTCCGTTGATGAGGCCGTACAGCGGGTCCTCTTTCGTCGGCCCCTCCAGCCGCTCGATGCCCGAGCGCCGGGCGTCGCCGAGGGCGGAGCGGAAGTGGTCGAGGAACAGCTCGAGCTCCGACACGCCACCCGCGCGCGCGAGCGCGAGCGGCGCGAGTAGCCCTCGATCGGCGAGCGCGTTCAACGCGGCCACGGCGGCGCGGTCCGCGGCGATCGGCTCGCCGCGTGCGACGATCGCGGCATGGACGCCGCCGCGCATCGTCTCTTCCAGCGTGAGCGAGTCGGCGCTCCGCTGATCCTTCAGCAACGGCACGTCGCGGTCGAAGTCCAGGACCGCTGCTGCCCCGGAGCTCCCTCCGGTCGCGGTCTGCAGCGTGTCGCGCTGGTACAAGATGCCGCGGAGCCGGTACCCGGAGCCCGCACCGGCGAGCGCGCACGCGGCGACGGTCGCGCCGTCGGCATGCGGCAGGTACACGACGCACGGCGCTCCGTCCCTGGACCCGCGATGCGCGTCGAGGAGCGCGGTGCGCAGCGTGCGAAGCAGTCGCTCCCGTCCGGCAAGCCGTCCGTCGCCGTCGGAGCTCGGGTCCTCTTGCGCGCCCGCGAGCACGACCGACGCGACGTAGGCCCAGCCTCCGAGCGGATCGTCGACCGGCGCCTGCACCAGGACGAGATCCGCTGGCACCTTGACTGACGCGACCGCGCGCGCGGGCGGGTTCGTCGCGAGCCACGCCGCGAGCTCGCGGGCGGTGCGCTCGAACTCGAGCCACACGTTGACCTCGCGCGACTGCGCGGCCTGGCCGCGGCGGGCGCGGCCTTTCTCGATCCGCAGCGGCGCCCCGTGGCCGGCGACCGCGTTCAAGCGGCTGCCGGAGACGATGACCTCGAGCAGGCAGAGCCGCAGGAACGCCTTCGCGGGGCCGTCGGGGATGGCGGTCTCGACCGCGCGGAGCGTGCCCATGAGCGCCGCGAGGTTCCGCGGCGTGTACAGCGCGGCGATGCTCTGCGCGAGAACCCGCCGCTCCTCGCTCGCGCCGAATCGCTCGACGAACTGCCAGTAGGCGAGCCCGTCGCCTTCGATCTTGCGCGCCCGGACGTCGTCCTCTTCCGCCGTCGGCTCGATGAGCAAGGCCCGGCCCTCGCGCGCGCAGATGGCGCAGCGGAACGCCTTCTTCGTGGGTGCGGGCGCGTCGCGCTCCCACAGGAACGCCTCGACGACCACGGGCCCGCGGCAGGTGCCGCAATGCGAGGCGTAGAGGTCGCGCATCGTGACCCGGTGCGCCGCGCCGGCGAGCGTGCTGTCCGCGACGGCCTCGAGCGCGACGGTGATCTCCGCGAGCGATGGTGCGGTCGCGATGACGCCGCGGGCCCACGCGCCGATCGCCTGCGGCGACCGGGCGATGCCCACGCGCTCCCTGCGCTGCGCCGCATCGGCGGCCGAGAACGGGTACGCGAGCGGATCGAGGACCACGCCGCGCTCGGCCGTGTACGCGCTCACGTACGACTCGGCGAGCGGCAGGGGGAACGCGGGACCAAAGCGGTGGAGCGGTCTTGGAAGGGGAACGGTCTCGACGGGAACGAAAGCGTCGAGCCGTTCCACCGTCATTGCAGCTCGAACACTAGTGCCCGACGGCCATCGAGCACCACGCCCACGCGTTTGCCGTCGGCGGAGAGGATCACGTCCTGGATCTGGCCGTCGATGCCGAGCGCGTCGGCGGTGCCGTCAGCGGCGATCGCCCACACCGTGTCCGCGCCGTCCCAGACGACCGTCCGGGAGCCGAGCAGCACCCGCCGGCCGTCGGTGACCGGGGCGTGCCAGCGCTGCACGCCATCCGGCCCGGCGGAGGTGACCGTGTCCTTGTCGAGCTGGACGAACGTGCCGTCCGGCGCGAACGCGATGGCGCGCACCGGCGCGCCGACGCGCTGGAGCGACGCGCTCGGGTCGGTCGCGTGCGGCGAGAACCGGTACGTGCCCTGATCGGTCACGAGCGCGCCCCGGTCACCCTTTGGGTCGAGCGCGAGGTCGACCACGGTGCCGGGCACCTGGATGACGCCACGCAGGAACCGTTCGACCCCAAGCCGCAGGAGTTCGAGGTCGGTCTTGCCCGCGCTCGTCGTCGCGATGAAGATCTCGCCCCGGTCGTCCGTCGCGATGAAGCCGCCGGCGGAAGGCGCCGTGATCGGGAACGGCTGGCCGAGCGCCGCGCCGTCCGGAGCGCGCGCGCCGATGAGGCCGCCGCCGGTGCCCGAGAAGCCGGACGGGCTCTTGGAGATAGCGACGAACGCGCGGGCCGTCGGGACGTTCACGTACAGCGCCTCGGTGATCGCCGACGGGAACCGCAGCTGCTGCGCGACGCTCAACGGCGACTGGAAGGACGGCGCCTGCATCACCGTCGCGGTGGCGCCACCGGCGAACAGCCATCCGCTGTCGGCGCTGAAGAGCAGCGCCGAGATGCCCGAGGTGAACTTCGGCAGCGCGACGAGCGCACCGGTGGCGGCGTTGAACACCGCGACAAAGCCCTCATCGCTCCCCATCGCCATCCACTTCCCGTCCGGCGAGAAGGCGAGGCGCCGGGACGCGCCCGGGCCGTCGATGGATCGGGTCGGCTCGCGCCAGAGCTCGGCGTCGGGGATCGCGCCGCCCCGCGAGAACGTGTACTTGCGCTCCTCGACGACCGTCGTGATGTCGACGCCCTTCGGCTTGAGGGCGGCGGCGGCCGCGTCAGCTTGGGCCTTGGCGGGATAGGTCGCAACCCGTACGACGAATGGCGCGACACGCGTGACGGAGATCGTCGCACCGATCTTCTTCGCCGCTGCGTCGGCATCCGCGGCCGTGGCGTAGGGGCCGGCCTGCAGAGCGAAGAGCGCCTCGGAGGTCGTGCTCACACTGAACGACCGGCCTCGCGTCACGGTTCTCTGGAGCGCGGCGTCGACGGGGAGCTTCGCCGCCAACGCGAGCACGCGGTCCCAGCAGGTGTTCACGTCGCCGATGGTCTTGGCGAACACGGCGGGATCCGCGCCATCCGCGTACGTGCCGGCGTCCTTCGTGAGGTCCGTCAGGGCGTCGGCGAGCAAGACGACCGCATCGCGCACCGGGCCGACGGCATTGGACGACACGGACAGCGAGGTGGATGTGACGTCGGCGATCTTGGGCAGCTGCCCCCGGATGACTGCGGCCCAGCGTTGCTGGGTCACGATCCGGGTGGGCTGGCTCGTCAGCGCGCCGGCGTGGGCGTAGTCATACGCCGAGAGCTGCAGCAGCACGTCGGCCGTCGCCCGGGCGACCTCTGATGCGTTGGTCACGTCGCCACTCGGCACCACCTTGGGTGCCTGTTCGCACGCGGTTGCGATAAGAAGGACTGCGGAGAGCGCGACGCGGATCAGGCCGCTATTCGTCAGCCTCGTCCTCGTCGTCGTCGTCATCGTCGTCGGTCTCGACGGCGAGCGGCTCCTCCGCGACGGCGGGCTCGGACTCGTCGTCCACCGCCGACGGCGTCGGCTCGGTGTCCTCGCCGTCGTCCTCGCCATCCTCGTCGTCTTCGCCACCGAAGCGGAAGAAGTTGCCCTTGATGTACGCGCGCTCCTTCGTCTCCGCCGGACGGTGATGGCCGGGGAAGGAGATGCGCTGCGCGTTCTCGGGGCTCTGGAGGGTCTCGCGGATGGCGATGCGCGGGTTCTGCTGGTCGTTGCTCACCACGGCGACGACGTACTCGTTGCCGGTGTTGATGAGGTCGAGCAGGCGGCGACCGACCTTGGGCTCGAGGAAGCCAAGGAGCTCGCCATCGCGCGCGTGGACGGCGATCAGGCCATCGCGCTCGCGGAGCTCAGCCTCGGCACCGGGCGAGTACTTCGCCACGACGTGCGGCGGCGCCGGGTTGATGAGCCGCAGGATGCCGGTCTTGCCCATGTCCTCGATAAAGAGGCGGGGCTGGGTCTTGGACTTGGTCGGGTTGGCCTTCGTCTTGTGCTCGATCAGGGTCCCGAGGCGCGCGACGTTGCGCAGCGCGATCGGATTGTTCGGCTCGGCCTTCAGGACCTCGGCGTACGCGGACTTGGCCTCGTCGAGCTTGCCCGTCTCGAGGAGCGCGCGACCCAGCCGGTTGCGGGCCTCGAGGTCCTCCGCATTCGCGGCGAGGATCTTGGTGTTCAGGTCGACGGCCCGCGCCCAATCAGCCTCGAGGGCGGCCTGGACCGCCTGGTCGGCCAACGCGCGCGTCCGGATACCTGTTTCCGTGGGAGCAGCCATTGGTCAATGCCTCCAACGCAGACGCACACGATGCGTCGCGGCCATTCGGGTGATGAGTGAATTCTAATGGCTCGCGGACTACGCTCCCAGCCATGCCGTACCTGTCGGAGATCAAGCGAGCAAAAGTGGTCGATCCGGCAGGGACCGAGATCGGCAGGCTGGCTGACGTCGCGGTCATCCCCAGGGAGCAGTTCCCGGCGGTCCAATGGGTCATCGTCCGCGCGATGGACGGCGAGCGCATCGTCCGGTGGGCCGACCTCGAGGCGGTCGACGGCCAATACCGCCTCCGCGACGGCGCCGTTCCGCCCGCTGCGGGCGAGCTTCCCCCTGAGGCGCTCCGCCTGGGCCGCGACCTTCTCGACAAGCAGATCGTCGATACCCACGGGGCCAAGGTCGTGCGCGTGAACGACCTCCAGCTCGAGGACAAGGGCGGCCAGCTCCGGCTCGTCGGCGCCGATGTCGGGCTGCGCGGCATCCTCCGCCAGGTCGGCGGCGAGCGCGCGGCCGAGCGCATCGCCGGGCTCCTGCACCGCAAGCTGCCGCGCGGGATCATCCCCTGGCACCTCGTCGAGCAGATCGAGTCGCGGCAACAGAACGTGCGGCTCACCTTGCCGCACGCGAAGCTCGCGCTCCTGCACCCCGCCGACATCGCGGACATCGTGGAAGAGATGACCGCCGACGAGCGGCTCGCGGTGTTCGACCAGCTCGACGTGGAGACCGCTGCCGAGACGCTGAGCGAGGTCGAGCCCGAAATGCAGGCCGCGATCATGGGCGACCTCGATGAGGAGCGCGCGGCCGACATCCTCGAAGAGATGGACCCCGACGAGGCCGCCGACCTCCTGCAGGACCTGCCTGAGCAGACGCGCGAAGAGCTCATCGAGCTCATGGACGAGGAAGAGGGCGCCGACGTCGAGGAGCTCCTCGCGTACCCGGAGGAGTCCGCAGGCGGCATCATGACCACCGACTTCCTCGCGCTACCGCGCGATCTCACCGCGGGCCAAGCCATCGATCGACTCCGCGAGCTGCAGCCCGATCCCGCGCTCGTGTACTACCTCTACGTGGTGGATGCGGAAGGCAAGCTCGACGGGAACCTGTCGCTCCGCGACCTCGTCGTCGCGAGGCCCGAGACACCGCTCACCGACATCATGAATCCAAATGTCCTACGCGTGGAAGCGGACGTGCCGCGCGAAGAGGTCGCCTCGCTGATCGCGAAGTACGACCTGCTCGCGCTTCCGGTCGTCGACGCGCGCCGCGTGCTACTGGGTACGGTCACGATCGATGACGTGGTCGAGCTCATGATGCCGCGCGGCTGGAAGAAGAGGTCGCTCCGGTCCATCGCGCGATGACGGTCGCGAGCCGGCCAGGCCGGACGCTTCGCGCCGTCCGCCGCCGCGTTCCCCGCAAAGCCGCGTTCGCCGCCTTCCTCGCCGTCATGGGACCGGGCCTCATCACCGGATTCGCGGGCAACGATGCCGGCGGCGTCACCACGTACACCGCGGTCGGCGCGCACTACGGCTTCGCGATGCTCTGGCTGCTCCTCCTTTCGACCGCCGGCCTCGTCGTCATCCAGGAGATGTGCGCGCGGATGGGCGCCGTCACCGGCAAGGGCCTGTCGGATCTCATCCGCGAGAAGTTCGGCGTGCGCTGGACGTTCGTCGCGATGCTCGCGCTGCTCGTCGCGAATGGGACGAATGTCGCGGCCGAATACGCCGGGATCGCCGCGAGCCTTGCGCTCATCGGCGTCCCCTCCACCCTGTCCGTGCCGATCGCGGGCATCGCGATCTGGGTGCTCGTCGTGTTCTTCAGCTACAAGGTCGTCGAGCGCGCGCTCTTCGTCGTCATCTGCGCGTTCGTCGCGTACCCCATCACCGCGGTCATCGCGGCGCCTGACTGGGGCGAGGTCGCGAAGGGCTTGGTCATCCCGAACCTGCCCGTGGAGCAGGCTGCGCTGATCGCCGCGCTCGCGCTCGTGGGCACGACGATCACGCCGTACATGCAGTTCTACATCCAGGCATCGATCGTGGACAAAGGGATCGATGCCGAGCAGTACGGGTACGCGCGCCTGGACGTCATGCTCGGCTCGGTGCTCACGGGCGTGAACGCGCTGTTCATGATCGTCGTCGCGGGCCACGTGCTCTTTCCCGCGGGAATCCGCGTCGAGAGTGCGGCGGACGCGGCGCGCGCGCTGAGCCCACTCGCCGGTGAGCAGGCCGGCATCCTGTTCGGGGCCGGCCTCCTCGGCGCATCTCTGCTCGCCGCGACGGTCATGCCGCTGTCGACGTCGTACGCGATCTGCGAGGCGTTCGGCTGGGAGTCGGGCATCAGCAAGAACTTCCGTGAGGCGCCGGTATTCATGGGTCTGTTCACGCTGCTCCTCGTGGTCGGCGGCATCGTCGTGGTGCTGTTCCCGCAGCACCTGCTCATCCAGCTGATCTTGGCTTCGCAAGCGGTCAACGGCCTCTTGCTCCCCGTGGTGCTCGCGTTCATCCTGAAGCTCGCCGGGGACCGCTCCATCATGGGCGGCTCGGCGAACGGCCGGACGACGACCGCCATTGGCTGGGGCGTCGCCGGCATGGCCTCGGTGCTCTCGATCTCATACGTCGTGGTGACGCTCGTCGGGCTCGGCTAGCTCGAGATCGACCCCGCGCTCGCGCTCAAGCTCGTCCTCACGCCGGTCCTCATCGCGACCGCGAGCCTCGCCGGTCGCCGCTGGGGG
>JALYKF010000124.1 GCA_030774905.1 Chloroflexota bacterium | reverse complement strand
CGAAGTACACGGTGCAGCGTTCCGCATCGGTGGCCTGCGCGCAGAGGTCGATGAGCCCGCGCAGGTACGCCTCGCGATCGCGCTGCACCGCGAGGTGCGAGAGCTTCATCAACACGAAGGCGACCTTGTCGTCGATCATCGGTGGCTCAGTGGTACCCGGCGACGGCGGCCGCGCCGATCGGGCGCTCCGGTGCCGGTGCGGGATTCGGGCTCTCGATGGTGCCGGTGCTGTTCACCTGATAACAGCGGATCGCCTCGGCCCGGCCCTTCACCTGCACCGCGCCAAGATCGATCGCGATCACGTCCGAGCCGAGCTCGGCCAGCGTCTCCGCGCTCACCGCGACCTGATCGCGGCGGGCGATATCGCTGGAGGTGAGCCGTGAGGCCACGTTCGCGGTGTCGCCGATGACCGTGTACTCCATCCGGCCCATCGCGCCGAGGAAGCCAGCAACCACAGCGCCGGTGTTGATCCCGAAGCCGAAGGAGACGTCCGGCCCGCCGGTACCGCGCTCCGTGACGATCCAGCGTTCGATCTCGAGCGCCGCCTGCACGGCCTTGCGGGCATGATCATCGACCGGCAACGGAGCGCCCCAGATCACCATGATGTTGTCACCGTTGTACTTGTTCACCGTACCTTCGTAGCGATTGACGATGTTGACGATGCCCTCGAAATAACGGTTGAGCGTGTCGAGCAGTACGCCGGGCGTCATCCCTTCGCTCATCGTCGTGAATCCGCGGATGTCACCGAACAGTACGGTGACTCGCTTCTCCTCGCCGCCGAGGGCGAGCTTGCCGCTCTCCTCGATGTCCATGATCGTTCGCGCGATCGACGGGGTGACGAACCGCCCGAACGTCGTCTGCGTGCGGAACACCGCGCGCTGTTCCTCGACGAGGAGATAGGCGAGCGCGACGACCCACCAGAACGCTGCCGGGGCGAGGTAGCCGAGCGATGCGACTGCGATCGGGCCGTCGCCGCTGCTGCCACTGGTCGCGAACTGGAACAGCCGGTATCGCGCGTAGCCGTAGCCGATGAGTAGGAGGATGGCAGCGAGGAAGCCGTACAGGCGGAAGCGCGCAACGAGCAGCATGCCGCCAAGCGTCGCGCCCAGCATCTCGATCAGCGTGATCCCGAAGCTCTCGCGCGGCTGGGGGAACCGGTTCGTGAAGATGGACGCAGCGGTGTTCGCCCACATCTCCACACCCCACATCTTCGTGGAGCCGCTGTTCGGCGTCGGATACGTGTCCGGCACGGCCGAGAGCGTGTGCGCGCCGACGAGCACGGTCCGGTTCACGATGAGGTCTCGCGTCACCGTCCCGGCCACGACGTCCGCAAGCGATACGACGCAGAACTCTGCGGCGTCCGCACACGGTTTCGCGTCCCGGTCGCGCGCCGTCAGATCCGCAGCCGGTGGCGCTGCGTAGTAGATCGCCATGCGGCCGCTCTCGTCGATCGGCATGACTCGGTCTGGTACCCCGGGCCGTCCGGCGAGTACGAGGGTGTCGCCGGTCCTCGTGATCGATTCCTCGTTGCCGACGACGATCTTCGCCGATAGGAGAGAGCGCGCCGTCGCGACGAGTGGCAAACCGTAATACCGTCCGCTCGGTGTCTCGATGACAAGCTCGGCCTTTCGCACACGGCCATCCTCATCCGGACGAACATTTACGGATGCGAGGCCGGCCGCCGCCTGCCGAAGGATCGTGATCGGCACCTGCTCGGCGCTGTACCGGACCACGCCGTCGCCCTCGATACGCGCGCCGGCCCCCTGCATCGCGAGGATCACGATGCCGAAATCCTTGATCGCGGTCGCCAGCGCCCGGTCCTGGTCGGGGTTCGGAGAGTCGTCATAGAAGCCGATGTCGAAGGCGACAGCACGAGGACCCAGTGGCTTCAGCGCCGTGAGCAGATCGACCCACGCTCGCCGAGGCAGCGGATAGCTGCCGTAGCGGGACACGGTCTTGTCGTCGAGCGCGACGATCGTTACCTGGTTTGAGAGCCTGCCCGGAGAGTTCGTGATGAAGGTGTCATACGTGACCGCCTGAAGATTTGGGTCCAACCGGTGCGTGCCGAAGGAGAGCGCGCCCAGGGCGGTGCCGACCGCGGCAATGGCGGCAAGGATGGCGCGTTGACGCTTCCGCCGGCCTCCGAGCACCCTTCCCCCTTCGCCCCGAGCCTCACGGGAAGACGC
>JALYKF010000123.1 GCA_030774905.1 Chloroflexota bacterium | reverse complement strand
CCGCGCAGGCGGCTCTTCGCGCCACGCGGGTCCCGCGCCACCACGACGATCGTGACGGTCATCGCGCGGCGATGACCGCGCGGGCCAGGGATGCTCGCGATGCCGCATCGCGCATGAGCGTCGCCGTCGTGACCGCCCGCAGCCCGAGGGCTTCGATCGCGGGTGCGAGGGCGCGGTCCTGATCGTCGAGGACGAACGTGGAGGCGAGCTCGGCATAGATGCGCGCGACGCCGAGCGCCGAGACCTCGTGGCCGAACGCGTCGAGCATCGCCGCGGCCGGCCCCTTGATCGCCGCGCCGCCGACGATGGGACTGACCGCGACGACCTTCGCGCGAGACGCACGGATCGCGTCGCGCATCCCCGCAAGTGCGAGGATCGGTCCGATGCTCACGAACGGGTTGCTGGGCGCGATGACGATCGTGTCGGCCGCCGCGAGCGCGGACCGGACCTGCGCAGTGGGAGCGGCATCGGGCTCGAACCGGAGCTCGAGGACCCGGTCCGCGGTTCTGCGCTTCACGAAGTACTCCTGAAATGCGATCCAGCCGCCCGCCGTGCGGACCATCGTCCGCTGGCGCCCGTCGGTCGCCGGCAACACGGCCGCGCCGATCCCGAACGCGGTGCGCAGCCCGGCCACGACGTCTGTCATGGAGGCACCCCCGCGCAGCGATCGCGTGCGCTGGATGTGGGTCGCGAGGTCCCGGTCGCCGAGCCGGAACCACGCGTCCTCGCCGAGCCGCGCGAGCTCGTCCTGCGCATGGAACGTCTCATCGCGCCGGCCCCAGCCCTGGGTCTCGTCGACGACCCCGGCGAGCGTGTACAGCACTGTGTCGATGTCGGGGCTGACGTGCAGGCCGTAGAACTCATCGTCGTCGGCGACATTCACGATCGCCGTGACGCCGGCGGGATCGACCACATCGACGAGGCCGGCCAGGAAGCGCGCCGCGCCCACGCCGCCGCAGAGGACGGCGATCCGATGCATGTGTGTCAGGCTATGCGGTATGACCGACCGGCTGCCGCGGCCGCGGGCCGACCTCGAGACGTTCCCGGCGTATCGCACCCAGCAGGTCGTCGCCGACGTGCGCGTAAATGCGAACGAGTGGCCCGACCCGAACCCGGCGGGCCTCTATCTCACGCCCGCGGAGCTCGACGACATCCTGCTCAACCGGTATCCGTCCGCGGCCGCGAGCGCGGACCTGCGCGCGACGCTCGCGGCGCGCTACGGCATCAAGCCCGAGCAGCTCATCTTCGGCAATGGCAGCAACGACGTGCTCCTCAACGTCTTCCTCGTGTTCGGCGGGCACGATCGTCCCACGCTGCTGTTCCAGCCGACCTATTCGATGCACGCACGGCTCGCGCAGATCGCGGGCGGGCCGGTCGTCGAGGAGCACATCGGGCTGCCCTACGACCTGACGGGCGACCGCGCGCTGGCTGCGATGGAGCGTGCGCGGCCGAACATCGTCGTCTTCACGACGCCGAACAACCCGACCGGCAACCTGGTCGACGAGGCGATCATCCTCTCGGTCGCGCAGCGGTATCCCGAGACGGTCGTGCTCGTCGATGAGGCCTACAGCGATTTCGCGGGCAACACGGTCGTGCCCCGGATGGCCGCGCACCCCAACATCATCGTGACGAAGACGTTCTCCAAGGTCCACGCGGCCGCCGGCCTGCGCCTCGGGCTCCTCATCGTCGACCCGCGCATCGGAGAGATCTTCCGCGCGGTCCAGCTTCCCTACAACGTGAGTCCGCTCACGACGTTCGTCGGAGCGAAGATCGCGAAGCGCGAGGACGACGTGCGGCGGCGGATCGCCGAGTGCGCGACGGAGCGCGCCCGCGTGTACGCGGCGTTGCAGCGCGCACCGGGGGTCGAAGCGTTCCCGTCGGTGACGAACTTCGTGCTCTTCCGGCTGGCCGACCACGAGCCGGCCGACGTACACGCAAAGATCCTCGAGCACAGCGTGCTCATTCGGGACATCTCGATGTGGCCCGGCTGCGCGGGCTGCCTGCGCGTGTCGATCGGGACGCGCGCGGAGAACGATCGGGTCATCGCGGCCTTCGACGCCGTCTTCTCGACCGCGCCCGCGAGGGCGTGAGGCGGCCGCCGCCGGGCGACCGCTCCTGCTCCTTGACGCGGCCAGCCTCCTGTACCGCGCGTACCACGCCGTCCCTGAGCTGAAGGCGCCCGACGGCACCAAGGTCCATGCGGCGATGGGGTTCCTCAACTACGTCAGCCGTTTGCTTCCCGACCGCAAGCCCGGGCGGTTCTACGCGGCGCTCGACAACGATTGGCGGCCCGCATTTCGGGTCGCGGCGTTACCGACCTACAAGACCCACCGGCTCGCAGGACCTGACGACGAGCCGGATGAGGTGGGGCTTCAGTTCCCGATCCTCCTGGAGATCTTCGATGCGATCGGGCTCTCGTACGCGGAGGCCGAAGGGTTCGAGGCGGAAGACGTCATCGCGACGATCGCTGCCCGCACCGACGAGCGGGTCGAGGTCGTCACCGGCGACCGCGACCTGTTCGCGATCGTGCGCGACCCGCGGGTCAAGGTGCTGTACACGCTGCGCGGCGTGAGCGAGCTCGCCGAGGTCGACGAGGGCTGGATCCACGCGAAGTACGGGATCCCCGGTGATCGGTATCTCGATTACGCGCTCATGCGCGGCGATCCGTCCGACGGGCTGCCCGGGGTCGCCGGCATCGGCGAGAAGACGGCGAGCGATGTGCTTCGGCGATACGGATCGCTGGACGCCGCGATCGCGGCGCCCGACCTCAATCCGACGATCCGCCTGAAGCTCAAGCGATCCGCGGACTACCTGGAGGCTGCGCGCCGCGTGGTCGCGCCGGTGGCCGATACGCCCGTTCGAGGTGGTGACGGCACGATCCCGTCCGTGCCGAAGGATCCTGCGCGCGCTCGGGCGCTCGGCGAACGGTACGGGTTGAAGGCGAGCGTCGAGCGGCTGATCGCGGCCCTGCCGTCCGTACCATGAGCACGTGATCGTCTATCCCGCGATCGACATCCTGGACGGCCGCGTCGTGCGCATGACCCGCGGTGACTTCGCCACCGTCGAGGATGTCGCCAAGTCGCCGCTCGAGGCCGCCAAACGTCTCGTCGCCGAGGGGGCGGAATGGCTGCACGTCGTCGATCTCGACGGCGCGCGCACCGGGACGCCCGCGAACCTCCATCACATCCGGGCGATCGCGAACCGCTTCACCGTGAAGCTGCAGGCGGGCGGAGGCATCCGGGACTTCGATACCGCGGAAGCGTTCGCGGAGGCCGGCGTGTCGCGCATCGTAGTCGGCACCGCCGCTATCGCCGACAAGGAGCTCATTGGCAGGCTCGTCGACCGTCATGCGGACGGCCTGGCGGTCGCGGTGGACGCGCGTGGCGGGATGGTCGCGGCGCACGGCTGGACCGAGACGACCGACGTCAAGGCCGCGGACCTGGCCAGGGAGGCTGCGCTCTTCGGTGTCGCGACGCTGATCTACACGAACGTCTCTGTCGACGGCACGCTCCAGGGGTTGGACATTCCGTCGACGGAAGCCGTGGCGCGGGCCTTCGGCGGCGATCTCATCTACTCAGGCGGCATCGGCTCGGTCGCCGACATCACCGCGCTCGGCAGGCTGAAGCACCGTGGACTTCGCGGCGTGATCGTCGGCCGGGCGATCTATCTCCAGCGCTTCACCCTCGCCGACGCGATCGCTGCCGCGCAGGCGGCCTGATGCTCGCCACGCCGATCCGTCCGGCCCCGCCCGCGCCGGCCGACGAGGCGAACACGATCGTCGTCACCGATCTCATCAAGCGCTACAAGGGCGCGGACCTGAACGCGGTCGACGGCATCAGCTTCAGCGTCAAGGCAGGGGAGCTCTTCGCCCTCCTCGGGCCGAACGGAGCGGGCAAGACGACGACGATCTCGATCCTGACCACGACGCTCGCGCCGACGTCGGGTCTCGCGCTCATCGGCGGGCACGATCTCGCGACGGATCCGAGCGGCGTTCGCCGTACCGTCGGGATCATCTTCCAGAAGCCCAGCCTCGACCTCAATCT
>JALYKF010000122.1 GCA_030774905.1 Chloroflexota bacterium | reverse complement strand
CCACGAAGTGGGTCGTCCGGTCCCGGCTCCGCAGGCTCGTCGAGGAAGCCGAGGCATGACCCGGGGCCGTCTGGTCATCGGCAACTGGAAGATGAACCCTGCGACCCTCACGGACGCAGTCGCGCTCGCCCGCGCCGTCGCGGCGATGCCGCACGCCGGCGCCGGCCTCGGCGTCGCTCCACCGGCGATCGCGCTCGCGAGCGTGGCCGAGGCGCTGCGCGGCACCGACATCGCCGTCTACGCACAGGACGTGCACTGGGAAGACAAGGGTGCCTTCACCGGCCAGCTGAGCGTCGCGATGCTGCGCGGCCTGGCCGCGGGTTCGATCGTGGGGCACTCGGAGGTGCGGCGGGACCAGGGCGATGACGACGCCCGCATCGCCCGAAAGCTCGGGCGCGTGCTGGGCGCCGGCCTGCGTGCAGTGCTCTGCGTCGGCGAGACCGAGGCGCAGTTCGCCGCGGATGAGACAGAGGCCGTGCTGAAGCGTCAGATCGAGCGCGATCTCGAAGGCGTGCGCGGGGCGACACCCGACGCGTTCGTCGTCGCGTACGAGCCGGTATGGGCCGTCGGCACCGGCCGGCCCGCGACAGGACCGCACGCCTCGGCGGCCGCGCGGACGATCCGCACCGCGCTCCGGGTCCACGGCCTGCCGGCTGACGGCATCCGGATCCTGTACGGCGGCAGCGTCGTCGCCGGGACGGCCGCCGAGTTCGCGGCCGCGGATGGGATCGACGGAGCGCTTGTTGGCGGCGCGTCGCTCACGTCGAACGACTTCGCCGAGATCGTCAGGGCCTTCTCGTCTTGACCGCGGCCTGCCGGCCGGTGGTCCTCTGCGTTCTCGACGGGTGGGGCATCGCGCCGGACTCGCCATCGAACGCGGCGACGCGCGCGGACACGCCCCGGCTCGACGCGATCCTGCGCGAGTATCCGCACGCGCGGCTCGAGGCGAGCGGGCTCGCCGTGGGCTTGCCCGCGGGCGTCATGGGGAACAGCGAGGTCGGCCATCTCACGATGGGCGCGGGATACGCCGACCCGCAGGCGCTGGTCGCGATCGACAGCGCGATCGAGGACGGAAGCTTCTTCACGAACTCCGCGCTTCGCGCGGCGTGCGCCGCGGCGCGCACGGGCCGGACGCTCCACCTGATGGGCCTGCTGTCCACGGGAGGCGTGCATGCCGACATGCGGCACCTCGCCGCGCTCAGTGAGCTGGCAAAACGCGAGTCGGTGCCGGATGTGGTCGTGCACGCGTTCCTCGATGGGCGCGACATGCCGCCGCGGAGCGCCGAGCCGCTCATCGCGCAGGCCGCCGCGCCGATCGCCACGGTGCATGGACGCTTCTACGCGATGGATCGCGACAAACGCTGGGAGCGCACGGAGCGCGCGTACCGCGCGATCGTCGACGCGGACGGACCCGTCGTCGCGGCCGCCGAGGACGCGCTGCGCGCGTGCTACCGGTCCGCGGAGTGCAAGGACGAGCTGCTCGTGCCGCACGTCGTCGGCTCGGGCCGTGCCATCCGGGACGGCGACGCGGTCATCTTCTTCAACTTCCGGCCCGACCGCGCCCGCCAGCTCACCCGGGCGCTCCTGCAGCCGGACTTCGATGGCTTCCTGCGGCACCGCGTGCCCCGCGACCTCACGTACGTCACGTTCACCGACTATCAGGTGGACCTGCCTGGAATCCAGATCGCCTTCCCGCCTGCTGTGGTCATCCCGATGGCCGAGGTCCTCGCGGACCGGGGCCTGCGTCAGCTGCACATCGCCGAGACGGAGAAGTACGCGCACATCACGTACTTCTTCAACGGGGGACGGGAGGCGCCGTTCGCGGGTGAGGATCGTGTCCTCGTCCCATCGCCGAAGGTGGGCACGTACGACGAAGCTCCCGACATGAGCGCGGCCGAGGTCGCGCGACGCCTCGCCGAGGCCATCGGCCGCGGCACGTACGACTTCGCCATCGTGAATTTCGCGAATCCGGACATGGTCGGCCACACCGGCGTGTTCGATGCGGCCTTGCGGGCGATGGCCGCGACGGACGCGGCGGTCGGCGTCGTGGTCGACGCGGCGTTGGCCGCGGGCGGCTGCGTCCTGTTGACCGCGGATCACGGCAACGTGGAGGAGATGCGCTTCCCGGACGGGGGCATCAATACCCAGCACAGCACGAACCCGGTCCCCGTCGCGTTCGTGACGCGTGACCCCGATCGCTGGACCATCCGCGATGGCGAGCTGACGGATGTCGCTCCCACGCTGCTCGGAGTACTCGGCATTCCCGTGCCGGATCGCATGACCGGACGAACGCTGCTCTCGCGGCGATGACCCTCCGCGTGAGCCGGGTCGCGTGGGCCGCGTACGCCGTGATCGGCGGGCTCATGACCGCGCTCGCGCTGCTCAAGTGGGCGCAGGCCGTGTCCATCGCAGGCCCGGTCCTGTACGGCGAGGGCGCGGTCGCGTACGCCGCGATCCTCACCCGAAGCCTCGCGACGTACGCCGACGCCGGTGGGCCGTCGTTCATCGCCGCCAACTACCCGCCCGGGTACTTCCTGCTGGCCGCCCTCGGCGATCCCTTCGTGACCGGCAGGCTGCTGAGCATCGCGGCGACATGCGGCATCGCCGGCCTGATCGCCTGGCGCGCCCGCGCCGGCGGGCCACTCGTCGCCGGCGCGCTTGCCCTCGGCTGGCTCGCGCTGTCGCCCGTTGCCATCTGGGGCCCCGCGGTGAAGCCCGATCTCGTCGCGCTCGTCCTCACTGTCGGCGCGGTCCTCGCGGTCGAGCGGCGGCGCGTGGGTCTCGCCGCAGTCCTGCTCGTGCTCGCGTGC
>JALYKF010000121.1 GCA_030774905.1 Chloroflexota bacterium | reverse complement strand
GCGCCAACCCATGCCGGTACCTGCTTCGCGGCCTCCCCCGCCGGAAGAGCGGTGAACACGACCTCCGCGTCGCCGACGTCGCTGCCGATGCGGAGCGACTGGGGCGCGTCGTGCAGATGCGGCAGCGCGTCGCGAAGCGGCTCGCCCTGATGGCTGCGAGCGACCACCGCGACGAGCCGCACGCCCGGGTGGCGCAGCAGCAATCGCGCAAGTTCCCCCCCCGCGTAGCCGGTGACACCGACGATCGCGACCGTGGTAGGCATCCCAGGATTATGCACAACAGTGGATATTTATGCAATGACGGTACCTCGTCACCGAAAGAGGTGTTCTTGGTCCGGAGGCGACTCCAACGGGGCCGGCGAAAGCCGGCCTAGGGGAAAATACCTCGCTGCTCGATCGCCTTCGCCACACGGTCGACCCCCACGATGAACGCGGCCTCCCGGTAGCTCACGTCATAGGTCTGCGCCTTCGCAAGAACGGATTCCATTGCCCGGCGCATGTAGATCTCGAGGCGGCGCTCGACCTCGTCCAGCTCCCAGTAGAACTGCGCGCGGCTCTGGACCCACTCGAAGTACGAGACCACCACCCCGCCGGCGTTCGCCAGGATGTCGGGGACGATCGTGATGCCGCGATCGGTCAGCATCCGGTCCGCTTCAGCGGTGACGGGACCGTTCGCGCCCTCCACGATGATCGTCGCCCGGATCTCGGATGCGTTGGATGCGGTGATCTGCGCCTCGAGCGCGGCCGGGATGAGGACGTCGACGTCCATCGCGAGCAGCTCGCCGTTGCTGATGCGAGACGCGCCCGGGAGCCCCTCGAGCGTGCGGTGCGAGCTCTGGCGCACATGGGCCATCGCCCCCGCGACGTCGATACCGCCGGTCGCCGCGTAGCCGCCGCTGACGTCCGAGATACCGACGACCCGGCAGCCGGCCTGCGACAGCGCGAGCGCGGCGAAGCTGCCCACGTTCCCGAAGCCTTGGAGCGCGACCCGCGTGCCCTCGATCGATCTGCCCATCCGTCGCAAGAGCTCGAGCGTGACGAAGGCGACCCCGCGTCCCGTGGCCTCGTGGCGTCCGCGCGATCCACCGAGGTCCACCGGCTTTCCGGTCACGACCTCGGGCGAGTGCTTGCCGGTCATCATCGTCACGGTGTCGACGATCCAGGCCATGGTCTGGGCGTCAGTGTTCACGTCGGGCGCCGGGATGTCCTGCTCGGGCCCGATGATCGGCAGAATGGCGACGGTGTAGCGCTTCGTCAGCCGCTCCAGCTCGCGCTTGCTGTAGGTGCGCGGGTCGACCGCGACGCCGCCCTTCGCGCCCCCCAACGGCAGATCCGTGACCGCGCACTTCCAGGTCATGAGCATCGCGAGTCCGGACACTTCCTCGAGTGTCACCGAGGGATGGAAACGGATGCCGCCTTTGCCCGGGCCGCGCCCGGTCGAGTGCTGCACGCGGTATCCGGCGAAGACCTCGAGCCTGCCGTCGTCCATCATGACGGGCACCGAGACGATGAGCGCGCGCTCATTCGAGCGAAGTAACCGGTGCATGCCGTGATCGAGCCCGAGGGCCATCGCAGCGGCATCGAGCTGTCCGAGCGCGCCGGCGAGGAGCTCCTCGCCTGGATTCGTAGTGCCGGGCATCTTGAGCGCGCTCATGACGCGAACGCCTTCTCGACCTCGATGGTCGGGGGACTGATCACGTATCCGAGCTTGGCGTTGATGCCCCGCATCGGCGCGTTGGCCTCGTCGTTCGTCGTTCCGAACAGCTTCGTGCCGCGCGCGCGGAGACGTTCCAGGATCGTGAGCTTCATCGCGAGCGCCAGCCCCTTGCCTCGCTCGGCCCTGTCGACGCCGGTGTACACGGTGTAGGCGACGCCCTCTGGATCGATGGTGGTGATCGATGTGCCGACCACGCGATCGCCGCGCATGGCGATCATGGACGCGTCGCGGGCGAACGTGTCTCCCTCGAAGTACACCTCGCGCACCGCCTCGAACGGCGGCGGAGGAGGCAGCGGCTCCGGGCGCGGGATGTCGACCTGCGTGGTCGACAGCGAGTCGTACGTCGCGCGTTGGAAGCCCACGCGATCGGTGGCCTCGCTCTCCAGCACGTCGTAGCGCTCGATGCGGACGCCGGCCTGCTCCGCCAGCGCCTTCGGGTCGTCGAAGCGTGACGCGTCGAAGGCCGGTACGTCGAGATAGGAATCGAAGCGCCGGTGGAATTCGCGGTAGCCGTGCCGCTCCGCGAACTGGAGTCCGTCCTCTTCTTCGCCGCGGATCGAGGATTGCAGCTTCGGCGCGGCCTTCGATCTGACGTGCGCCTCGAGGCGCTCGAGCATCTGGGTGCCGAGCCCCCGCCTCCGGTGTGCGGACGCGACCCGGATGTTCGCCCGCCAGCGGTTCTGGCCGCCACCGAGCACACCACCATCCGATGCGCTCGCGGCAGCGATGATCGCGCCCGTGGTGTCCAGAGCGAGGAGCAGGAGCCGGTTCGGCTCGGGATTGGCGGCCTCGAAGCGCCGGGCCTGTTCGATGGTCGACGTCCGCCCGGGACGCGCGTATCGATTCTGGAATTCGACGAGCCGGTCGAGGTCCGCGGCAGTGCCTTCGCGCACCGAAAGCCCGGCGATCACGCGCGGAGTCTAGGCGCGGTCAGCCGATGAGCTTGAAGCGCGTGCGAGCGGCGCGAGCGACCTCGCGACCGTGAACGCGAGCAGCACGCCGATGAGGAGCAGCGTGATCAGCAGCTGCGACTCGGGGAATTGCGGGTGCAGGAACAGGTCGCCGCGGCATGGCGACAGCTGTGGCTCCGAGGGCGCGCCGGAACGTGCGGGCGGACTCGACTTCAAGCCGCGCGAAGATATCCGAACGGCTCTGCTTGACGATGTCGTACGCGCAGACCAGCGTCGCACTGAACGGCAGGAACACGCCTTGGTCTCGAGTCTACCGAGCGTGGATCCGCACGAAGTCGTACAGCTGCCGCTGGGAGCCACCGGTCACGTCTTGACCCCGTGTCGAGACCTTGGAGCCGTCGGAGAAGCCGAGCTGCGTCTCGAAGCCCTCGGCCCGCTCGCCGGCGCCGACGGCGATGGGCGTCACCTCGATGAGCTCGGGCCACACGCGCTCCCGCGAGAACAGCGGGAGGCCCGACGCTTGGTGGACGCCGCCGACGTCGATCACGGTCCGCGCGAAGGCCGACGGGAAGAGCGTGACGATGGCGATCGCGGCGACCAGCGCGGCCAGGCCTGGCGCGAGGGCTACCCGCGCGAGGAGCTTCCGGGCCACGTCTTCGGCGCCCTGCGCGTTCCGGTGCCAGCCGCGCAACGTTCCGCGGGCCCAGCGAGCGGCGGCCGGGCCGAGCGCGAAGCGGCCGACGGCGACGGAGAGCGCTGCCGAGGTCGCGAACGCCGCGACGAGGACCCGCGGGTCGAAGGCCGCGAGGCGCGGCAACAGCACGAACCCCTCCGACGGCGAGGTGACGCGCGCGGCGAGCATGACGAGCGTGGGGATCGCGGCGAGCAGCACGACACCCGCGACGACCGCGAACACGCCGATCGCCAGCGGCACCACCGGATCGTCGGCGTCGGCAAAGCCTTCGAGCGCCTGATCGAGCCCGCGCGTGAGCTCGTGCAGCGCACCCTCTCCCGGCTTGAGGGTGCCGGCCCGGCCGTCCTCGAGGACCCGGGCGAACAACGGCGCCAGATCCGGCTCGCTCACCCCGTCGATCGCGACCCCCATCGCCACGGTGCGGTCGGGGGACACGATCGTGACGCGGCCACGCTGAGCCGCGATCGAGCGCGCGTCGGGCCACGCGATCCACGTCTCGGGGGAACCGCTGATCCGGACACCGGACAGCTCGACCTCGCACATCGCCTCGCGCTCCCGGTAGCCGTCGCGTACGCGCACGGCCTGCCGAACGAGGACGAACGCCGGTGCGACCGGCGCGGGCTCCGGCACGGGCTGGGCCGGGACGGGCTTGGGCGGCGCGAGCGGGGCGGGGCGCTCGCGCACCGGCGGCATCGGCGGCCGGGCGTGGACCATCTGGGCTCGAGCGATGGCCGCGAGCCGTTCGTCCGCCGAGGGGACGGGCGGCCCGGGCGCTACCGGAACTGGCTGCAGCTGCTGAACCTGCTGAACCTGCGGAACGTGTTGAACTGGCTGAGCTGCCTGACGAGGCGGCTGGGCGACGACGGGCTGGGCTGGAACGGGATCGGCACGCTGTTCGGTCGCCGGGGGGAGCGTTTCCGGCACGACCGGCGGGCCTAGACCGAGGGCGAGGAGCCGAAGGTCCACCGCTGGGAGCTCGGGCTCCGGGGCAGTTTGGGCAGCACCGGGCGCGGCAAGCCGTTGGTCCACGTCAGTCCAAACGCCCGGCCTGCTCGGGCGTCACGCGCTCGAACCGGAGGTACTCCCCCGGGCCGGACTGGGCCACGATCCCGAGGTCAAGGTGGACCACGGTGGCCAGGATCGGGTACCCGCCGGTCGTCTGATGGTCGGCGAGCAGGACGATCGGCGCCCCGCCCCGCGGCACCTGGACGGCTCCGGCGACGATGCCGCACGTCAGTAGCTCGCCATCCGGCGGGACCAGCGGGACGCCGGAGAGCCGCGCGCCCATCCGGTCGCTGTCCGGCAGCACGGCGAACGTTCCGCCGAAGAACGCCTGCACCGTCTCGTCGGGGAACCGGAGGTCGTGCGGTCCAGGGACCGCGCGGACAGGGCGGCCGTAGGCAGGTGGCGCGATCCGGCGCCCGGCCGCATCGACCCCCGCGGTCGACGGACCAAGTGGCAACGCGTCGCCCGCGACGAGCGGTCGACCCAGCGGACCGAGCGCGGCAGCGAGATACGTGGCCCGTGATCCGAGGACCCGCGGTAGGTCGAGACCACCGCTCACCGCCAGGTACGCGAATCGCGTGAGGGCTGTGCCTTCCACGACCACCTCCTCCCCCGCGCGCGCGAGGACGCTGGTCCAGCCGGGGACGCGGCCCCGAGTCCGGATGCGGACATCCCTGCCGGTCGCGGCGACGATGCGGCGGTCGTCGCACGTGAACGCGAACGGCAGACCCACGATCTCGATGCCCGCGTCATCCGGAGCGCAGCCCGCGAGCTCGAGCGCGGCAGCGAACGCGATCGGATCGGCTGGACCGGCCGGGGGGATGCCGTCGCGAACATGCCCGGTCCGCCCGCGATCCTGGACCGTGGACCGCAGCCCGGGCCGGCCGACGCGCATCACCGGGCGACGAACCGCAGGCGATCGCCGGCGCGCACAAGGGCCGGCGGATCGCGGCGCGGATCGAACATCGACAGGTCCGTCCGGCCGATGAGCCGCCATCCGCCGGGCGAGTCGACCGGGTACACGACCGTCTGGCCGTTGGCGATGCCGACCGACCCGGCCGGGACACGGGGCCGCGGCGCATGCAGGCGGGGCGCATCGATCCGCGCATCAAGCATCCCGCAGTACGCGAGCCCAGGCATGAAGCCGAGGAAGAACACGCGGTACTCGCGGCCGCAGTGCAGCGCGATGAGCTCATCCGCCGACATCCCGGAGCGCGCCGCGGTCTCGTGGAGATCAGGGCCGTCGTAGACCGTCGGTACTTCGATGGTCCGGCTGTCGGCGACGGCGCTCGCGCCCGGTGCAGACCTCGCGAGGAATCGCGCCGCCGCCGCGGCATCTCGCCACGCCGTCCGGGCCGGGTCGAAGCTCACGACGACCGACGCGTACGCCGGGATCGCATCGCCGAGCCCGCGCCCTTCCCACGCGTCCGCGATCGCCCGGCCGTGATCGACGATCGCCGGATCGATGCGCTGCTCCAGCTCGATGAGGAAGGCCCGGTCGCCGAACGGACGGACGGTCATGCGATGCGGCGGATGCCGATGCCGGCCGCGACGAGCGCGGCCCGGGCGGCACGGAGGATCTTGGCCGCGCCCGGCGTATCCCCGTG
>JALYKF010000120.1 GCA_030774905.1 Chloroflexota bacterium | reverse complement strand
CGCACGCCCGCGGGAAAGGTGAGCGAGATCCCGCCCGGGGGCGAGCGCGCGTTCCTGGACGTCCTTCCGCTCGAGGTGCTCCCGCTCCACCCGAAGGTGATCGAGGAGCTGGTACTGCTCGGCGTGCGGCGCATCGGCGAGCTCCTGGCCCTGCCGCGCGGGGCGGTGATCGATCGCTTCGGCGCATCGGCCGGGATCGCGTACGCGCTCGCGACCGGCGACCTCGTCGAGGACGTGCGCGGCGTCGCGCCACGCCGGCGGATCCGGGCGAAGCGGACCTGGGACGCGCCCGTCGACTCGCGCGAGCGGCTCATCTTCGCGCTGCGCGCCGCGGCGGACGAGCTCGCTGAGGCGCTCCGCCACGACGGTCTGGCCGCGCTGCGCATCGGGCTCACCCTCGAGCGCGAGGAGCTCCTGCCGCTGCGTCTCGAGCGCTCGCTGCTGCCGCCGTCGGCCGAGTCCGCGGCCATCGTGCGCTCGCTGCGGTGGGGCCTCGAGGAGATCCCGACGCTCGGGCTCGTCACTGCAGCGGCGCTCGAGATCACGGCCGTCGAGCCCGCCCGCGGGCGCCAGATCGGTCTGTTCGCGCCCGATGGGGCGCACGCGGAGGAGGCGATCTCGGTCGCGCAGTTCCTGCGCACGCGTCTCGGCGCGTCGACCGTGCTCCAGGCCCGCGTCGTCGATGCCGACGCGCGCCTGCCCGAGCGCGCCGCCGAATGGCAGGAGGTGGTCCGATGAATGAGCGAGACGCGGCTGTGCCGCGGCGAGCGAATCCACCAGCCTTGCGCACTCTCACGGCGAAGCCGGTGAGATCGAACGGATGAGTCGCCTCTTCGCCGACCCGCTGCCCGCGCGCATGGAGTGGCACGAGGGCGAGCCAGGCGCGTTACGCGTGGGGAACCGGCGGCTCATCGTCGTCGAGGTCATCCGGCGCTGGCGCGTCGACGGCGAGTGGTGGGCCGACGGCATCGCCCGCGAGTACCTGACCCTGCGGACCGCCGACGGCCTGCTCTGCGACATCTATGGAGATCGGAGGCGCGGCGAGTGGTTCCTTCAGCGCGTCATGGATTGAGCGACGTGGGATCGCGCAGCTGGAGGCCGGGTACGTCCATGAAGTCACGACGGTTGCGGGTCACCAGCTCGAGACCGTGTTCGATCGCCGTTGCGGCGATGAGCGCATCCGGCGTGCGTAGCGCTGATCCGCGACGAAGCCGGCCGGCCCGCTCGGCGATCGATCTGTCGACCGCGATCTCGCGGAACGGCGCGAGGAACTCCTCGACGCGAGCTTCATTCGTTCGACCGGCGAACAGCTCACTGCGTGTGATCACCGAATACGAGATGGCCACCCTAGCCACGCGGAGCGGACGCGCGCCCCGCAAATGGTCGATGCAGACGTCGGTGTCAACGAGTACCTCAATCGCCAAGGCGCTGCGCTCGCTCTTCCCATTCGTCGCGCGACGGGACCTCGAGATCGGGGATGCTGCCGAATGTCCGGTCGAGCACTGTCTGGATGTCAGCCGAGGACGCGGTGTCCCGGGCCACATAGGCGTCGACGGCGTCGCGAACGACCGCCGCGAGCGTCTTGCCTTCGCGCCTCCGGCGCACGTCGAGCTGCTGCCGCTGCTTCTTGGTCAGGTAGATCTGTGTCCGAGTGGCTGCCATATACAGCGCAGTATACAGCATTCGCTGCGAGATGCCTAGCAACTTCGTTCACCTGAGGTGTCATAGCCACTACAGCTTCCTGGACGGCGCATCGACCGTCGGCGATCTCGTCGACGCCGCGGCCGAGCTCGGTCAGGACGCGATCGCGCTCACCGATACGAACGGGCTGTACGGCGCGGTGCGGTTCTGGAATGCGGCGCGCGAGCGCGGGATCAAGCCGATCTTCGGGACGGAGCTGCGACTGATCGATTCCGATCCGGTGACGCTCATCGCGCTCGACCGCATCGGGTGGACCAGCCTCTGCCGGATCGTGTCGGCCGCGCAGCTCGCCGGCGAGAAGACGAAGCCCCGCGCCACGTTCGCGCTCGTGGCCGATCACGCGGCCGGGCTGATCGCGCTGTCGGAGAGCGACGACGCCGAGACGCTCGTACGGCTGCGCGAGGTCTTCGGCGACCGCGTGTACGCGGAGCTCGTGGATCGCTGGGGGCCGGCCGACATTGACCGCTGCGACGTGCGCGCGGAGCTCGCGGCCGAGCTCGGCATGGCGACCGTCGTGACGAACGACGTCCGCTATGCCCGGCCGGACGCGCGGCAGCTCCACGACGTCCTGCGGTGCATCGATCTCGGGCTCACCGTGGACGAGGTGGGGAAGCAGCTCGCCGCGAACGGCGAGCGCTGGCTGAAGAGCGACGCCGCGCTGCGTGAGCGGCTCGGCCATCACCCCGCGGCCTTCGCGAACGCCCGCGCGATCGCGGATCGCTGCGATCTCGATCTCGGCTTCGGCTATCAGCGCCTTCCCGGCTTCGCGGTGCCCGAGGGGTACACGGCGTTCTCCTTCCTGTACGCCCTCTGCCAGGACGGCGCGCGCGCGAAGTACGGCGGCATGACCCCGGCGGTGTCCAAGCAGCTCGCCCACGAGCTCGACGTCATCCACCGCTGCGGCCTCGCCGAGTTCTTCCTCATCAACTGGGACATCGTCCGGTTCTGCAACGAGCGGCGGATCCCGGCGCAGGGCCGGGGCTCGGCCGCCGACTCCATCGTCGCGTACGTGCTCGACATCACGAAGGTGGACCCCATCGCGCACGACCTGCTTTTCGAGCGATTCCTCACCGAGGACTCGCACACGATGCCGGACATCGACCTCGACATCGCCACCAACGACCGCGAGGAGGTCATCCAGTACGTGTACCGGAAGTACGGCGAGCAGTACGCGGCCATGGTCTGCAACGTCGTGACGTACCGGTCGCGCTCCGCATCGCGCGAGGTCGCGAAGGCCCTCGGCTACCGGCCCGAGATCGTGGACCGGATGGCGAAGTCGATCGACGCACCGCGCTTCGCCTCGCGCGGCCCGGAGGGCGTGCCGTTCATCGGCGAGGCCGAGGTGGAGGCGCCGCCGGTCACCGTGTTCGAGGATCTGCTGAGCGAGCTGGAGCGCGCGCGCTGGCCGCTGTTCCGGAAGATCGTGGAGGAGATCGCCGACTTCCCGCGACACCTCTCGATCCACAACGGCGGGATGCTCATCACCGCGCTTCCATTGGTGGACACCGTGCCCATCGAGCGGGCGACGATGCCCGACCGCAACGTCGTCCAGTTCGACAAGCGCGACGTCGAGGATCTCGGCCTCATCAAGATGGACCTGCTCGGCCTGCGCACGCTGTCGTTGATCAAGGACGCGGTCGCGATGATCGACGAGCTCCACGGCGTGCGGCTCGACCTCGGCACGATCGCGCTCGACGACCCGGCGGTGTACGACCTCATCTGCGAGGTCGACACCATTGGCCTGTTCCAGGTCGAGAGCCGGGCCCAGGCCCAGGCGCTGCCCCGCGTGCGCCCGCGCAATTTCGCGGACATCGTGGTCGAGGTCGCGATCATCCGACCCGGCCCACTGCAGGGGAACATGGTCAACCCGTACATCAACCGCCGGCAGGGCCGTGAGCCGGTCGCGTACGCCCACCCGCTCCTCGAGCCGATCCTCAAAGAGACGCTCGGCGTCATCCTGTTCCAGGAGCAGATCCTCCGCGTCTCCATGGCCGTCGCCGGATTCACTGCGGCCGAGGCCGACAAGCTCCGCCGCGCCATGAGCCGCGCGCGCTCGAGCGAGGACATGGAAGCGCTCCGCGAGCCGTTCGTGCGCGGCGCCCTGGCGCACGGCGTCGACGACCGCACCGCGAACCTGATCTTCGGCCAGATCGCGGCCTTCGCGGAGTTTGGCTTCTGCAAAAGCCACGCGGCCGCGTTCGCGCTCACGGCGTATCACACCGCGCACCTCAAGCTCTACTACCCAGCCGAGTTCTACGTTGGGCTCCTGAATAACCAGCCGATGGGCTTCTACTCACCCGCGGTGATCGCCGGTGACGCGAAACGACACGGGATCCGCATGCTGCCGGTCGATGTCAATCGATCTCTGGCCAAGGTATGCGTTGAAGAACCGGGAGGACGCGAGCATGCGTTGGGGGCCGGGGCGCCCCCGGCCCCCCATCACCGCGTGCCTGCCCCTTCCTCTTATTCCTCGGATGAGATCGTCGTTGATCGATCGGTCACCATCGCGCGTCACCGTGCGTGTCGCGTGCACGACGTTCGCCTTGGCTTCGTGGAAGTCAACGGGTTGGGTCAGGCGGAGGCCGACGCGATCGTCCGGGAGCGTGAGAGAGGGCCGTTTGGTTCGTTCGATGATTTCGCGAAGCGCGTCGGACTAAAGGAAGAGGCGCTTCGCAATCTTGCACTTGTCGGGGCGTTCGATTCGCTTGGCGAGGCGCGACGGGCGTTGTTGTGGCGGGCGCGGGATGCGCACCGGGGGTCGCCGGGGTTCAGCCGGCCGGTGCTGGCGTACCCGACGACGACGGCGCCGTCGCTGCCGGCGCTCAGCGAGCAGGAGCGCACGGCGCTCGACTACCGGATCACGGGCATCCCGACCGGTCCGCAGGTCATGCAGTTCTACCGGGAGCGGCTTGCGGCTCGCGGGGTCGGCTCGTCGGCCGACGTGCAGCGGGGGACCCATGGCGCGACGGTGACGGTCGCGGGCGCGATGGTGGTGAAGCAGCATCCCGAGACCGCGAAAGGGCACGTGTTCCTCTCGCTCGAGGACGAATTCGGTCTCGTCAACATCATCATCCGGCCGGCGACGTACGCGAAGTACAAGCCGGTCGTCGATCTGGGAGG
>JALYKF010000119.1 GCA_030774905.1 Chloroflexota bacterium | reverse complement strand
GGCCGCCGCCAGGATCGCTCCGACGATGATCGTGCGGAGGGGCATCGCTACTTGCCTGCGAACTTGTCGGGGAACTGCTTGACGATCGCTTCCGCGAGCGGGTCAGCGATCTTCTGGCTGTGGTTCGCCGCGGTCTCGGCCTTGTCGAAGGACGAGGGGTCCTTGGCGTTCTGGGCCTGGACGAAGCCGGCGATACCGGTGACGTGCGGGATCAGAAGCTCTGCGACGGCGCCCTTGGGAAGGTTCGGATTGGCGCCGGTGAGGAACGCGTCGAAGTCCTTGCGGTACCCGTCGAGGTCGGCGACGGCCTTGTCCTGGCCGGCCTTGTCGGCCTTCGCCGTGGCCTGCGTGTAGTTCACGAAGAAGCCGATGTGCTTCCTCCAGAGTTCGAGGAACGTGGTCTTGGCGGCGTCGCCGTAGACGGATCCGATGGCGTTGCCGAGGCCGACGGTGTTCGTGTCGAGCGTCTTGGCCGCGGCTTGGAATCCGGCGTCGTTGCCGCCGAGAGCCGCGCCGGTCGCGAAGGCGACGATCTGGACGTGCTCGTCGAGGAGCAGGTTCAGCGCGACGCGAAGGTCAGCGGCCTTCGACGCTGCGTCGCCGGGGAGCTTGTCGGAGAACTGCTTGGCGATCGCGCCCGCGAGCGGGTCAGCGATCTTCTGGCTGTGAGCCGCGCTGACCTTGACCTTGTCGATGAAGGTCGGGTCCTTCGCCGCTTGCGCGTCGATGACCGCGAAGAGGCTGCTCACGTGGGTCACGAGGAGGTCAGCCACAGCGCCCTTCGGGAGGTTGGGGTTCGCGCCGGTGATGAATGCATCGAAGTCGGCCCGGTACCCGTCGAGGTCCGTCTTCGCCTTTGCCATCTTGGCCTGGTCCTTCGTCGCCGCACCCATCGTGTAGTCGACGAAGAAGCCGATGTGCTTGCGCCACAGGGCGAGGAAGCTCGTCTTGGCGGCATCGCCGTAGACGGAGCCGATCGCGTCACCGAGGCCGACGGTGTTCTTGTCGAGCGTCGCCGCGGCGGCCTTGAAGCCCGTGTCGCTGCCGAGCAGGGCCTGGTTCGTGGCCGCGCTCGCGAGGTACACGTGGTCCATGAGGAGCAGGTTCAGCGCGACACGAAGGTCGGCCGACTTGGTCATCGAGGTCGCCAGGGTGTTCGCAGCGGCTGCCGCGCTCGGGCTCGCCGTCGCGGCGGCGCGTGCGGACGCGCTGGGGCTTGCGGGACCGGTGCCGCCGCTGCCGGCGGATCCGCAGGCTGCTGCCGTGATCGATAGAACGATCCCGGCCGCGGCCAATCTCAAGAACGTGCGCTTCATGTCAGGGGTCTCCTATTTCGCCGATTTGGGACGCTGGGACTTGCGGTGCTAACGAACGACGACCCGGGCGGTCATGTTGTTGTGACGCGAGCAGAAGTACGCGTACTCGCCCGCGGTCGTGAAGGTGAAGGAGAACGTCTGGCCCTTCTCGGACAACGTGCCGTTGATGCGGCTGTCCGGCGCGATGTCGTAGTTCCCGAAGTCATCCTTCTTTACCGAGGTACCGCTCGTGACGGTGTGGAGGATGTCGTCGGCGTTCGACCATGTGACGGCCGTTCCGGCGGGAACCGTCAGCTCAGCCGGTTGGAACCGGAAGCTGCTGATCTGGACCTGGGCCGTGCGTGGTGCCGGTCCGGTCGCGGCCTGCGCGCCGCACGCGGCGAGGGCGAGGGCTGCGACCAGAAGGATGAGCCGGAGCTGCGTGACGTTCATAGCGGGGTCTACGCGCGCCGCGAGCGAGGTGGATGACCAGCGACCCAACGATCGTGCAACGGAACAGCCCCGCCCGGGGTCACTCCTGGAAATGCCTCCCGTTTTCTGAGTTGTCGGGAGGGGGATACGACTCCGTCGCTACCCGCATGACACCGGTAGAGTCGCTCCCGTGGAGTCATCCATTTCCACCGGTGCTGTCGTACCGAGCCACAGGGCTGGAGAAGACAGAATGCTGATGGCTCGCATGGCCCAGGGCGATCCCGCGGCCTTGGGCGAGCTGTACGACCGGTACGGCCGCATCGTGTTCGGCGTCCTGTACCGGACGCTGGGCTCGGCCGAGCCCGCGGAAGAGGTGGCGCAGGACGCATTCCACGCCGCGTGGCGCCGGGCGGGTACGTATCGTCCGGACCGGGGGTCGGTGCGGACCTGGCTCCTGGCGATCGCCCGCAACGCCGCGATCGACTGGCGCCGGACCAAGGGCAAGCGCGTCGAGCGGGAGGCGGTCATCGACGAAGCCGCAGAGCTCGTCGAGGAGACCCACGTCGACGATCGGGTCATCGCCACCCTCCAGGCCGAGCGCGTCCGCGCGGCCGTGGCTGCACTCCCCGAGGAGCAGCGGGCGGTGCTGACCCTCGCGTTCTGGTCCGGCCTCTCTCAGAGCGAGATCGCCGGCCGGACCGGCGTGCCACTCGGGACCGTCAAGAGCCGCGTACGGCTCGGCATGCTGAAGCTACGCGAGAGTCTCCGACCGGAAAGGGAGAGCGTGTGAACTCGCATCCGGCCGACGATCTGGCGGCGTATGCCATCGGCGCGTTGGACGAACAGGAGCGTCGGGCCGTCTCGGCGCACCTGGACGCGTGCTCGACCTGCCGGGCGGAAGTTCGCGCATTCGCCGAGACCGGTTGGGCGATCGCAGAGACCGCCGAACGGGACGCGCCGGCGCGACTGCACCGCGCCATTGTTGCCTCGGCTCCGCGGCCGGCCCACCCGTCGTGGGTGCGGAACCTGCTCGGCGCGCTGTGGCGGCCGGTCCCCCTTGCGGCGCCGCTCGCGCTCGCGGTCGTGCTCGGCATCGCGCTCGCGGGCTATGCGACCGCCCACCGCGATGCCGATCGCTACGCTGCCGCGATCTCATCGGTGGCCGGCGCGAAGGTCGTGACGCTCGCTGCGACCGCTGCCGGCGGGCCGGGCATGCGGGCGTCGCTCGTTGTGCCTGCGGACGGCGCAAAGCCGTTCCTCGTCATCGATCTGCCGGCCCCGCCCGCGGGAAAGACCTGGGAGGCTTGGGTCATCCACCAAGACGCCGCCGTGCGCGCTGGGATCGTCGACGATGGCGGCGTGGGCACGCTCGAGCTCGGAGCGCCGCTCGCGCCCGGCGACACGGTCGCCATCACAGCGGAGGCCCGAGGGGGCGTTGATCGGCCGACGAGCGCTCCCGTGCTCGCCGGCACGTCCTAGAGCGGCACCGCGGTCTCGGCATCGGTCGTGCCATCGCGGGCAGCATCCATGGTCGGTAGCTCGGCCGGAAGAGCCCGTTGACCACGCTGCGGATCGGCGTCCTCACTGATCGACAGCTCGAGGTGGTCGACCTCGTTGCCCGCGGACGCCCGAACAAGGAGGTCCCGGCACGGCTTGGGGTCACCAGGCGCGCTGTCGAGGCCCTGCTCACGCGGATCTACGAAAAGCTAACGGTCGACAACCGGGCTGGGCTCATCGCCTTCGTGCTGTCGGAGGCCGGCGTCGGCCTCCGGGGAGCTCGTCGGACGGCACCTGGACCGACGGGCGGCGCTGCGGACTCTGGATCCCTTGGCGGCGACACCACGGCCTACGTCAATGTGCCATTCATGGTGGCGGTCACGTACGGCCCTGACACCGCTACACGTTCGTGAACCGGGTGGCCGCCGAGGTAGCTGGGCGTCCGGCGGCGAACCTGGTCGGTCGCACCGTCCGTGAGATCTATCCGGCCATCGGGCCCAAGTTCACGACGGCGTTAGACGAGTGCTACCGGAGCGGCTTCGCGTACGCGATCGGCGCGACTCCGGCGCGGTGGACCCACGAGGACGGCTCGTTCCGCGAGAACCTCGTGGACCTCGTCTTCCAGCCGCTGCGCGATGCGACAGGCGCAGCGGTCGGTCTGCTCCACATCGGCACTGAAATCGAGGCGCCCGGGCAAACTGAGCCGGACCGCCGGTTCGTCGGATTGTGAACCCGTACGGATTGCCTGAGCCTCGCCTTCTGGTCAGGCCTGTCGCAGTCCGAGATCGCTGAACGGACGGGGGGCTCCGCTCGGGACCGTGAAGAGTCGCGTGCGCCTCGGGATGCACAAGCTCCGCGAGCGCCTACGGCAGGACGTGGAAGCGGCATGACCGACATCGGCGGGACCTCGCCCCTCGTCATGGGCTAGCGGGGCGAGTAGTCGTCCTACCTATGCGAATCCGCGGGCTGCGCCGAGCGCGATGAGGAACCCGGCGACCGTGATCGCGGCCGCGGACAACACCGGCAGCGCCCGGGTGACCGCGGACCCGGCGAATCGCACGAGCGACGGATGGCGGATCACCGCGCGCTGTCCCCAGACGAACGCGAGGCCGATCGCGGTGAGCACCGCGGCGAGCCCGACGCTGAACGCCGCGACGAGGATCATTCCCAGGAGCACGTTGTGGAATGAGACCGCGGCGAGCAGGACGACCAATGCCGTCGGACACGGCAGCAGGCCACCTGAGACGCCCAGCGCCAACAACCCGCGCAGGCCGATCGGACGATCGTGGCGATGCTGGCCGGCGCCGTCGCCATGATCGTGGACGTGCCCGTGGTCCTCGTGCGC
>JALYKF010000118.1 GCA_030774905.1 Chloroflexota bacterium | reverse complement strand
TTCCGGATCCTCCTGTTCGACGAGGAGCGTTCGGATCCGCCGGTCGTCGTGCTGACCAGTGGCCGCGTTCCGGCTGCGTCAGGCCCGGCTGTCCGATCAGAAACGTTCACGGTGTCGGCGGACGGGCGAGTCATCGTGCTCATGCGGAGGCTTTCTGAACAGCAGACGACGTACTACGTGCTCCGGCCAGACGCAGGTGAGCTGCGAGCGCTGCTCAGTGGGCCCGATCTTGGGCCACCAGTGGTCAGCGCAGACGGGCAACGCATCGCGTTCGCGCGCAGGTCGGACGACCCAGCGGTGAACGGTCTCTGGCTCTTCGCGATCGCAGCTGGCGCACCGTCACCGGGGCGGCTCGTGACCGACCAGCCACAACGTGTGGGTAGCCCACCGCAGCCGCTGGCGTGGTCGGCCGATGCGAAGTGGCTCGCGATCTCGCCGGTGCTTGGTCCGGGCGGCACGGAGGTCGCGGTGGTGGATCCCGCGGCCGGTGAAACGCGGTTCAATGCGGCGACGAACGCGTTCGTCGGAGGACGCGCACGCGTCCTCGGCCTGGGCTACGCCGTCGATTGGCGCGGTGGGGAACGCAACCTTCTGGTCACCAGCTCACGCGACGCATTCGGTGGACTGACCGAGATCTACACCGCCGACGTCACGACGGGGACGACACGCGTCCTCTATCGGCCGACGGCCTCCGATGCGATATTGGGTCCAGCCGCAATGCATCCTGCGCTCGATCGATACGTCGTGCGGGAGGGCGCCGGCGGGCGCGGACCAGGTGCGCCGAACACGATGTGGGTGCGGCAGCTCGATGGATCCGCGAGGAGCGTCGCCGAATCCGCATTCCTCTCGGACCCGTGGTGGTCCCGCGATGGAACGAGGCTCTTCTCCGTCACCGGAGGCGACGACTCGACCGGCGCCATCTCGAACTTCCTCGGCACTGGCGGAGGCACTCCGTTCTGCAGGCGAGGTGGCGACCCGCCGCGCTGTACCTGAACCCTGCCGGACAAGCGAGCGCTCGCGACTAAGCGTTCGGGCTCTCTCGATGCATTCTCTGACGCATGCCAGAGATCACACCGGAACGGTGGGGCGACCTGTACGACCAAGCGTTCCCGCAGGTGTACCGCGCGCTCGTCGCGGCGACTTTCGATCGGGAGCGCGCGCTCGATGGCTTGCACGACGCATTCGAGGAGGGTCTGCGCCACCCGCCTTCGGATGAACGCAACCTCGAAGGCTGGCTCTACCGCGTCGCGCTACGCAAGACGCGCCGCGGTCTGTTCCAGGCGCGCCGCGACGTCGGTCTGGATGAGGTGTCTTCAAAGGACGAGGTGAACGCGATCATCCAGCGGCTCGAAGTCGGCCGCCTGCTCGCGCTCCTGACCGAACGGCAGCGCGCGATCGTCGTGGCGCACTACTACCTCGGGCTCACGCAGGACGAGATCGCGGAATCGCTCGGGATCAAGCGCGGGACCGTGAGCGCGACCGTGTCCCAATCGCTGGCGCACATGCGCAATGAGGTGACGGCCCGTGGATGACCGAGACAAGGACCTGACGGGACTGTTCGTGCGCGATCTGGACGAGATCGCGCTACCACCGCGCGGCGCATGGCGCCGTGCCGCGAGGGGGGAGACCATTGCTATGCGTTCATCTCGCTATCTCTTGACCGCCGGTGCCGTCGTGGCGGTGCTCGCGATCGCGCTCATCGTCGGCCTGCAGCTGCGCGATCGGAACACGACGGCCGCGAATCCCAGCGCATCGCCGACACCGAGCCTCACGAACGTGCCGAGCGTCGTGCAGCCGAGCTCGACCGCGAATCCAAACGTCACGCCCACGCCCTCGGCAGCGAGCTCGCCGGCCGGCTCCACCGCGCCCGGGGGCGCGATCTACAACGACGAATTCGGCTTCATCGTCACCGATGTCGGCGGTACGGCGAGCATCCGCAAGGAGTCGAACAACGCGCGCATCGTGAGCATCGACGGGCAGGGCATCGCGGTGTCACCCGATGGTCGGCAGGTCGCCTACTTCACGGCGGACCAGCTCAAGGTCGCGAGCGCCGCGAGTCCCAGCTCGGTGGTCTTCTCGAGCAGCCTGAGCGCGAACGAGCACGGCGGCGCCATCGCGTGGTCCAGCGACGGCAACGGTCTCGTCTACGCGGTGAATACGGGCCAGCAGACGATCAGCTCGACGGTCCGCACGCTCGATCTGCGATCAGGCGGACCCGCACAGGTCGTCCTCACCTCGACCGCCGCCGGCGTCATCCTGCAGCCGATCGCGTGGGACCGGTCGGCCAACCTGGCCGCGGTGGGCGAGACCGGCGAGGGCGGCTTCATGCGCACCTACGACGTCATCAACCTCTCCGCCAACCCGCCCACGACCACGCGCTTCAACGTCCCGGTGCAGATCGTGATGAGCTCGGTCAAGGCGAGCTC
>JALYKF010000117.1 GCA_030774905.1 Chloroflexota bacterium | reverse complement strand
GTGCTGGTCCTCGTGGCCGCGGCCGTCGGCGTGCGCGCCGCGATGCGCGCGCCGCGATGACCACCGCCGCCTACCTCTACGTCGGCGCCGTCCTCTTCGCCGCGGGCGCGCTCGGCACGGTCCTGCGTCCGACGGCGTGGGGCCGGCTCGTCGGGATCGAGGTGATGCTTGCCGCAGCGACGCTCACGTTCGCGGCGGCGGGAACGGGATTCCGCGAGCTCGACGGTCAGATCGCGGCCCTCGTCGTCGTCGTGGTCGGGCTCGCGCAGGCTGCCGTGGGCTTCTCCCTCGTCGCTGGTCCGCGCCGGTGACGCTCGTGCTCGTCGTGGCCATCCCGTTCGCGACGGCGATCGCCGTCGCGATCCTTGGCGGGCGACTCGGTCGGCGGATCCTCGGCGCGATCACTGTCGCCGGGCTCGCGCTTTCGTTCGGTGCAGGTGCCTCGATGATCTCGGCGCTTCGGGAGCGCCCGAGCCTGGCGGCATCCATCGGATCGTGGCTGCCCCTCACCGGTGCCGATCTGGCGCTCGTCGTCGATAGCTCCATGCTCGCGGTGGCCCTCGCGATCACCGGCGTGTCGGCGCTCATCGCGCTGTACTCGATCGATTACCTGGCGCATGACCGCCACCTGCAGCGCTACTTCGCCGCATTCGCGCTCCTCGTCGGCGGGATGCTCCTCGTCGTGCTCGCGTCCAACCTGCTGCTTCTCGTTGCCGGGCTGCAGCTCGCTGGGGTCGCGGCCTATCTGCTCGTGTGTCACCACCCGGCGGACGATCGCGCTGCCGCCGCGGCGGTGCGCCTGCTGGTGATCGGACGCATCGGAGACGCGGCCATCCTCGCGGGCGCGCTCGTTCTGTTCACCGAGTTCCACACGGTCGACCTCGCGCAGCTCGGTGGGGCAGCGATCGAGCGCGGCAGCACGGCGGGCAGCGCGCCGGTGATCGCGAGCGTGCTCCTGCTCATCGGGGCCATCGCGCGCTCGGCACAAGCACCGCTGCACGTGTGGCTGCCGGACTCGACAGAGGCGACGACCCCGGTCTCCGCACTGCTCCAGACCGTCGCGGTCACGGGCGGGGTCATCCTTCTCATGCGGCTCCGGTCCATCCTCGTGCCCGACGTCCTGGAGGCTGCCGCGATCGTGGGCGGCGTCACCGCGCTCGGCGCGGCCGTGGTCGCGATCGCCCAACGGGACGTCCGCAGGATCCTCGCCTGGTCGACCATCTCGCAGGTCGGGCTCATGTTCGTCGCCGCGGGGCTGGGCGCCCTCTTCGCGGCGCGCTTCCAGCTCATCGCGCACGCCTTGCTGAAGGCGGTCCTCATCCTTGGGGCTGGATCCGTGCGCCGCGTGACCGGCGACGTCTGGGACATCGCCGGGTATGGCGGTCTCGCGTCGCGGATGCGCTGGACGGCCGGCGCACTCGGTGTGGGCACCGTGGCGCTCGCGGGCCTCCCGCCTGCCGCCGGGTTCTTCGGCGTCGCGGCGATCGCCAGTGCCGCGTCCTCCGAGAGCGACGTGCTCCTCACCGCGCTGGTGCTCGTGGCCGCCGGCGCGTCCGCGTTCGCCGGCGTGCGGCTGTTCGCGCTCATGTTCATCGCGCCACGTGCCGGTCAGCGCGAGATGGAGGAGCCATCACGGCTTCAGGACATTCCGCTCGCGATCCTCGCGATCGGTGCGCTCGGCTTCGGCGTCATCGTCAACGCCGGAATTCTTCCCATCGGCAGTGGTCCTGCCGACACCGCACCGCTCTGGCTCGCGATCGTGACATTCGGCGTCGCGATGGCCGCGTCGGTGGCGGCGTGGCTTGCGTACCGACACGGGATCGTCGCCGCGGCGCGCATCGAGCGGACCGTGGGGTGGGCACGGTCGGGCCTCGGCTTCGATGTGCTCTACGCCCGCGGCATCGCCCGTCCATTCGCGGGCCTGGCTCGAGAGCTCGAGCGCGGAGCCGAGCGCACGTTGTCGGATGCGATCGACGGTCTTGGTGCGCTCGGCACGTGGAGCTCGCGCGCGATCGCGCACTGGCCGTTCGATGGCCGGGCCCAGCAGGTGATGCTCCTGGTGAGCATGGTGGTCTTGCTCGCGTTCTGGACCTGGAGCGGGCGATGATCGCCGATGTCCTCTGGATCCCGCTCATCGTGTTGGTCGCATGCGCGCTGCCCATCGGCGGTCTCGCGCGAGTACTTGCGGTGCTGTCCGGACTCGCGACGTCGGTCACCGTCGCCGCGGCGGCCTGGACTGGGTACGGCGGCGACTGGATCGGAACGGCGAGCTGGGCCGCCCCGCTCGGCGCGCAGCTCGGGCTCGGTGGGAGCGGCTGGACTGCCGCGCTCCTCATGGTGAGCGGCGTCGTGTTCGCCGCGGGGGCTGCCGCAAGCGGCGACGTGCAACGACCGCGGGCGTTCTTCGCGTTGTGGTCCCTCCTCCAGCTGGCGGTCGCCGGCGTGCTGGTCGCGCGTGATCTCATCCTCTTCATTGCGTTCTGGCAGGGGGTCCTCGTCCCGCTCGCGCTGCTCGTGTGGCTCTGGGGTGGTGCCGACCGGCGGCGGGCCGCGGTGCGCCTGGTCAGCCACTGGCTGACCGCCGATGCGTTGCTGCTCACGGGGGTGCTGGCACTCGGTGTCGGCGCCCGGACCTTCTCCCTTGCGGAGCTCGCGTCGTATCGCCTCGGGGAGGGGAGCCAGGTCGTGCTCGCCCTCTTGTTCCTCGCAGCGTTCGCGATGCGCCTGCCGCTGTTCCCGTTCCACACCTGGCTGTCCCGCGCGACCGTGGCCGCACCGATCCCGGTCGCCATCCTCCTGGTGTCCGTCATCCCGGCGATCGCGGTCTACGGGATCGCGACGGTGTGCGTCCCGCTCTTTCCGCACGCGATGCAGGTCCTCGGGCCGTACCTCATGGGACTCGCGGCCGTGGGCGCGCTGTACGCGGCGGTCCTCGCGTTCCGTCAGCGCGACCTGCGCGCGCTCCTGGCGTACGCGAGCGTCTCGCAGGTCGGCCTCGTGGCGATCGGTGCATTCGGCGCGACGTCGAACGGGCTGCAAGGCGCGTTGCTCGGAGCTGTCGGCCACGCGCTCGCGATCGCGGCGGTGTTCGTGCTCGCCGCAGCGCTCACCCGCCGCAGCGGCACCTTCGGCATCGCGGGGCACGCCCTCGCCGCCCAGCCGGTGCTCGCGTCGCTGTTCGTCATCGCGCTCTTGGCGACGATCGGCCTGCCCGGAACGGCCGGCGCCGCAGCTCTGATCCTCGTGCTCACGTCGGCGTTCGCAGGCTCACCGGGCATCGCCCTGCTCGCGTCGCTGGTGGCGATCGGGTCGGCCGCGTATGCGGCGCGGGTCATCCGTTCGCTGCTGTCGGCCCCGGCGGAGCTGCGCGCGGCGGATCTAGGCTGGCGCGAGCGGGCGATCGTGATCGCGCTGCTGACGCTCGTCATCGCGCTGGGGATCGTGCCTCGCGCGATCACCGGCTTCGCCGACCGCGACGTCCCGGCGCTGACCGAGCGGGCGCGATGACCGACGCGGATCTCGGGGCGATCGCTCCGGCCCTCGTCCTTGCGGCGAGCGCGATCGTCGCGGCGTTGCTCTCATTGCGGCCGGCTATGCCGGGCCTTCGGTGGCTGGGCGCCGCGGCGTGCGCGGTGGCTGCGGCGACGGCGATCGCACGTGGTCCGGGTGCGCCGGGCTTCGATGGGTCGGTCGTCAGGGACGGCAGCAGCGTGTTCTTCGCGGCCGTGGCGGCCATCGCCGCAGGCGCTGCGCTCGCGCTGACCCCCGGACGGCGGCGCGAACGTCGCGGAGAAGTGACATCCCTCCTCTTGTTCTCCGCATGCGGGGCGGTCGTGACGGCCGCGGCCGCGGACCTCGTGGTGCTGCTCGCCGGCGTCGCGCTCCTGATGATCCCGCTCTATCCCCTCCGTCGCGATCCCGACGCCGGTCACGCGATCCGCGGCGCATCGAGCGTCGCCGCGGTCGCGTACGGCGCCGCCCTCCTCTATGCCGCGACCGGCGAGACCGCGTACGGCGCGTT
>JALYKF010000116.1 GCA_030774905.1 Chloroflexota bacterium | reverse complement strand
GACGCGGCCCGGCTCATGACGTGGCGCGCCGCCACGCTCAAGGACCGTGGCGAGCCGTTCACCGCCGAGGCCGCGATGGCGAAGCTGTTCGCATCGGACGTCGCGATGAAGTCCGCCCGCAACTGCGTCCAGATCTTCGGCGGCTACGGCTACCTGAAGGACTATCCGGCCGAGCGCCACTATCGCGACGCGAAGATCACCGAGATCTACGAAGGCACGAGCGAGATCATGAAGCTCGTCATCTCCGAGGACATGCTCGCGTGACGGCACCGACGCAGGGCATCGGGGCGTTCGTCCTCGCGGCGGTGGCCGTCCTCGGGTTCGGCGCGTTCCTCTACCGCGCGTGGAAGCTGTACCGCTACCTCCGGCTCGGCTGGAACGAAGACCGGCGCGCGCACCTGTTGAGCCGGCTGAAGGACGAACTCGTGATCTACGTGCTCCAGCGCAAGCTGCTGAAGCGGCCGTATTACATCCGGGGCATCGCCCACGCCCTCATCTTCTGGGGCTTCATCGTCATCACGATGGGCACCGTCGACCTGCTCGCCAGCGGACTGTTCGGCCTGCGGATGCCCGGCGCGGAGAGCGGCGCATTCGTATGGGCGGTGGATGTGTTCGCGGCCCTCGTGCTCGCGTCCATCCTGCTCGCGCTCGTCAGGCGGGCGTTCTTCAAACCGCCGCGCATGCACATCGCGCTCGACGGCTACATCATCCTCGGGCTCATCGCGACTCTGATGGTCTCGTTGCTCCTGTTCGAGAGTGCCGGTCTCGCGGCGGGCTACCTGGCGGTGCGCCAGTCGACGCCGCCGTTCGCGCAGCTCCTGCCGATCCCGTACCCGGCCGGCGCCGCGGGGTCGGTGTTCGCGGCCGCGTGGTGGGTCCATGTCGTCACGGTCCTGGCGTTCGCCGCGTACCTGCCGCAGTCGAAGCACCTGCACATCGTCACCACCCTGCCCAATGTGTTCTTCCGGTCGCAGCGGCCCCGCGGCGCCCTGCGGTTCGTCGACAAGATCGAGGAGCAGGAGACGTTCGGCGCGGCGAGCCTGCGCGACCTCTCGTGGAAGCAACACCTCGACGGCTACTCCTGCACCGAGTGCGGGCGCTGCTCGGACAACTGTCCAGCGCTTGCGACCGGGAAGGCGCTCGACCCGCAGAAGATCGTCCTCGACCTGCGCGACCTGCTCCTCACGGAAGGGGACGCCCTGCTGAAGGACCCCGCGGCCACGGGCACGCCGCCCGCGCATCAGCTGCCGACGAAACCGGACGAGCTCTGGGCCTGCACGACGTGCGCGGCCTGCGTCGAGCAGTGTCCGGTCATGATCGAGCACATCGACAAGATCGTCGACATGCGCCGGTACCTCACGATGCAGGAGGCCGCGGCTCCGCCGGAGGCGCAGCGCGCGATGACGAACATCGAGCGCGCGGGCAACCCGTGGGGCGAGCCCGCGGGCACCCGTGGCGACTGGGCATCGAGATCGAGCTCGGGCCTGGCCGTGCCGACGTTCGCCGAGAAGCCCGACGCGGAGTACCTGTACTTCGTCGGCTGCGCGGCCTCGTTCGACCGCCGCAACCAGCGCGTCGCGCAGGCGCTCGCGAAGATCCTCACGTCGGCGGGCATGTCGTTCGCGATCCTCGCGACGGAGGAGACCTGCAACGGCGACCCCGCGCGTCGCATGGGGAATGAATACCTCTGGCAGCTGCAGGCCCAACAGAACATCGAGACGTTCGATCGCTACAAGATCCGCAAGATCATCGCGTCGTGCCCGCACTGCTTCAACACGATCGCGAACGAATACCCGCAGCTTGGTGGCACGTACGAGGTGGTGCACGCGCTGCAGCTCGTCCAGGATCTCATCGAGAACAAGAAGATCGTGCTCGGTCCGGGCGCGGCGGAGTCGGTCGCGTACCACGACCCCTGCTACCTCGGCCGGCACAACGGCATCTACGAGGACCCGCGCGCGGTGCTCGACGCGATCGATGGCGTGACCCGCATGGAGATCGAGCCGCACCACCGCGAGCGGGGCTTCTGCTGTGGCGCGGGTGGCGGCCGGATGTGGATGGAGGAGAAGGTCGGCCAGCGGGTGAATCACCGCCGGGTCGAGCAGATCCTCGCCGCCGGCGAGGCGAAGGGCACGCAGCCCTCGAAGGTCGCGTCGGGCTGTCCGTTCTGTCTCATCATGCTCGACGAGGGCGTGGGCGCGAAGGGCATCCAAGAACAGCTGAAGCCGGTGGACGTGCTCGAGCTCGTCGCGGCGCGTCTGGGCGGCGAGGGAGTGCGCACATGAGATTGCTCATCTGCATCAAGCAGGTCCCCGACTCGACGACGCGGGTCAAGGTCGCGCCGGATGGCGCGTCCGTGGTCACGGACGGCGTCACCTGGTCGATCTCGCCGTACGACGAGTACGCCATCGAGCTCGCGCTCGAGCACAAGGACACCGCGGCCGACACGGTGGTGAGTGTGATCAGCGTGGGCGGCCCGCGGACGAAGGACGCGCTGCGTCAGGCGCTCGCGATGGGCTGCGACGACGCGACGCTCGTCACCGGCGACGGCGCCGACGCGCTGGGCCCAATGGGGATCGCGAACGCGCTGAAGAGCGCGGTCGACGACCTCGGGCCCGACCTGGTGCTGTGCGGGAAGCAGGCCTCGGACGACGATCAGGGCTTCGTCGGTCCGGCGCTCGCCGAGGTCCTGGGCTGGCCGCATGTCGCGGTCGTGACGAAGTTCGCGCCGTCCGCCGGCGGGACCGAGGTCTGGAAAGAGACCGAGGGCGGCCACGAGGTGTGGAAGGCGAGCGGCCGCGCCGTTCTCACCGTGCAGAAGAGCGCCAAGGAGCCGCGCTACCCGTCGCTGCCCGGGATCATGAAAGCCAAGAAGAAGGAGATCCCCGAACGGCCGGTCGCCGGCATCGCGGATCCGGTCAGGATCGAGATCCAGAAGCTCGAGCCGCCGCCGGCACGTGGCGGAGGCAAGATCTTCAAGGACGGCGACACGAAGGCCTTCGCCGCCGAGCTCGCGACGCTGCTCCGTGACGAGGCAAAGGTCTTATGAAGATTTGGGTCATCGCCGAACGATCGAAGGATGGCGCGCTGCGGCGCGTGTCGAAGGAGCTCGCCGCGAAGGCGGCGTCGCTCGGCGACGCGGCGGTCCTCGAGGTGAACGGCGAGCGCGTGTCGGCCGCCGCTGCCGCGACGGCCCTGGCCGAGCGCGCGAAGACGGAGTCACCGGACCTCATCCTCGTTGGGGCCACGCCGTCCGGCCGTGACGTCGCCGCCCGGCTCGCCGCGAAGCTCGGTCGCGCGTACCTCTCCGAGTGCACCGACCTCGCCATCGCCGGCGCGTCCGTCGAAGCGACCCGCGGGATGTATGCCGGGAAGGTCCGCGCCCGGGTGCGCGCGGCGCTGCCGGCGGTCGTGAGCGTGCGCCCGAACGCGTTCCCGCTGGCCGACGGCGCCGCGGAACCGCAGGTCGCGAGCGTCGCGGCGCAAGACACGCCAGGGCTCACGTTCGTGCGCTTCGAGCCCACGGCCTCGGGCGGCGGCCGCGTGCCGCTGAGCGAAGCACGGGTGATCGTCTCCGGCGGCCGGGGACTCAAGGGACCCGAGGGCTGGGCCCAGGTCGAGGCGTTGGCGGACGTGCTTGGCGCCGCACTCGGTGCGTCACGTGCGGTCACTGACGCGGGCTGGCGGCCGAACGAGGAGCAGGTCGGCCAGACCGGAAAGACCGTGAGCCCGGATCTGTACATCGCCCTCGGCATCTCCGGCGCGATCCAGCACCTCGCCGGCATGACGTCGAGCAAGGTCATCGTGGCCGTGAACAAGGATCCCGACGCCGACATCTTCAAGGTCGCTGACTACGGAATCGTTGGGGACGTGTTCGAGTTCCTTCCGGCCTTCACGGACGCGGTGAAGAGCGCAAAGGCCGGAGCATGAGCGAGACGCAGCTTCGCTGCGGCGAGCGAATTCCGCCAGTCATGAGCGTGTCCGCGACCGTAGGTCGCGGATCGAACAAGGCCGGCGCCTGATGTTCCCGTTCGCGGGCTCGGAGGAGCGCGACCTCGCCGCCGGTGTCGGGGCGTTCGCGCGGGGATTGCGCGAGCGCATTCCCGCGGCGGAGAGCGACGGCACGATCCCGATGGATGTGATCCGCTCGCTTGGTGAGCTCGGGGTCCTCGGCATGAATGTGCCGGAGCGCGACGGCGGGCTCGGCGCGTCGGCTGTCGCATTCGCGCTCGTCCTCGAGGAGCTCGCGGCCGTCTGGCCGTCGATCGCGGTCGGCGTGTCGGTCAACAGCGGCATCGTGGCGACCTCGATCGCGAGGCTCGGCACGGTCGAGCAGAAGCGCGCGTTCTTTCCCATGCTGTCCGACGGCCGCGGCCTCGCGGGGTTCTGCCTGACGGAGCCCACGTCCGGATCCGACGCCGCCTCCCTCCGGGCGACGGCGACGCGTGACGGCGAGTGCTGGGTCCTGCAGGGCACCAAGCTCTTCGTGACGAGCGCGCGGTACGCCCCGTTCTTCATCGTGCTCGCGCGCATCGGTCAGGCCGAGCCCGCGCGACCCCACGCCGGCATCACCGCGTTCCTCGTTCGCGCGGGGACGCCGGGCGTCAGTATCGGCAAACCGGAGCACAAGCTGGGACTGCAGGCCTCGGACACCAGCGCGATCACATTCGACGGCGCGCGGATCCCCGTGAGCGCGGTCCTCGGCGCCGAGGGCAAGGGCTTCAGCGACGTCGCCATGGCCGGGCTCGACGCCGGTCGCATCGGCATCGCCGCGCAGTCCTGCGGCATCGCGCGCGGCGCGCTCGCCCTGGCCGCGGCGTACGCGAAGGAGCGCCGGCAGTTCGGCGCGCCGATCGCCTCGTTCCAATCCATCCGGTTCTCGCTCAGCACCGTGCGGACGGAGCTCGAGGCGGCCCGGCTGCTCGTGTTGCGCGCCGCGTGGCTCAAGGACCGCGGCGTGCGGTTCAGCCGCGAGGCCGCGATGGCGAAGCTGTACGCGAGCGAAGCCGCCAACCGGGCGGCGTACGCGTGCCTCCAGGTCTTCGGCGGGTACGGCTACATGCGCGAGTACGGTATCGAGCGGTACTTTCGCGACGCCCGCGCGACCACGATCTACGAAGGAACGAGCGAGGTGCAGCGCATGGTCATCGCGAGATCGCTTGTGACAGCATGAGCAAGGTCGTGCGGCCGGGCCCGGCTTCGCCGGCCCCGGCCGAGCCCCATTCAAAGGAGTGGCTGGCCCGGTACGAGGCCGCCCTGAAGAAACATCCCGAGCGCAAGTCGCGGTTCTCCACGCTCTCCGACCTGCCGGTCGATCCGCTCTACACGGCGGACGATCTGCCGGGCTTCGACCCCGAGCGCGAGCTCGGGCTGCCCGGCCAGTTCCCGTACACGCGGGGCGTCTATCCGTCGATGTACCGCGGCCGCCTGTGGACGATGCGGCAGTTCGCCGGATTCGGCTCGGCCGAGGACACGAACGCCCGCTTCCACTACCTGCTCGCGCACGGCGTGACCGGCCTGTCGACGGCGTTCGACATGCCGACGCTCATGGGGCGTGACGCCGACGATCCCCTGTCCCGGGGTGAGGTCGGTCGCGAAGGGGTCGCGGTGAGCTCGCTCGCGGACATGCGGATCCTCTTCGACCGGATCCCGCTGGATGAGGTCACGACGTCGATGACGATCAACGGTCCGGCGTCGATCGTGTGGGCGATGTATCTGGCCGCGGCCGAGGAGCGCGGGATCCCGTTCAGCAAGCTTGGCGGCACGATCCAGAACGACTGCCTCAAGGAGTACATCGCGCAACGCGAGTGGATCGTCCCGGTGAAGCCCGCCATGGAGCTCGTCGTCGACAGCTTCCGCTACGGCGCCCGGGAGGTGCCGAAATGGAACACCGTCTCGATCAGCGGGTACCACATCCGCGAGGCCGGCTCGACCGCGGTGCAGGAGCTCGCGTTCACGCTGCTCGACGGCCTCGAGTACGTGAAGTGGGGCGTGGATGCAGGGCTCGACGTGAACGACTTCGCGCCGCACCTGTCCTTTTTCTTCGACGTGCACAACGACTTCTTCGAGGAGATCGCGAAGTTCCGCGCCGCGCGGCGGATCTGGGCGCGCGAGATGGAGCGCCGCTACCACCCGACGAACGAGAAGGCCCTGCTCATGCGCACGCACGCGCAGACCGCCGGCGTGTCGCTCACGGCGCAGCAGCCGTACAACAACGTCGTCCGGGTCGCCCT
>JALYKF010000115.1 GCA_030774905.1 Chloroflexota bacterium | reverse complement strand
GGGACCGCCGGACCGAGGATCACAACGAATAGCGCCGGGAAGACCAGGCCGACCATCGGGAACAGCATTTTCACCGGAGCCTTGCGCGCAGCCTCCTCCGCACGTTGGCGACGACGCGTGCGCATCTCGCCCGCTTGCTCGGTGAGCACCTTCGAGATCGGAACACCCAGCGAGTCCGCTTGGACGATCGCGTTCACAAATCTGCCCACGTCCGCGAGACCGGTGCGCTGGGCAAGACCGCGGAGCGCGATCCGGCGCTCGCTCCCCATCCGGAATTCCACCAGCAGACGGCGCAGCTCGTCGGACAGCGGCGTTTGCCACCGCTCGACCACCTGACCGACGGCGCCGTCGAACGTGAGCCCCGCACCGGCGGAGAGCGCGAGCATGTCGAGCGCCGCCGGCAAGGCGCGCTGGATGGCGTGCTGTCGCGCGCGGATGCTGCGACCGACGACGATGCCGGGAAGGGCATAGCCGAGGAAGAGCCCAAGGAGGGTCGCCAGCAACAGCAGGAGCAGGTCGATCTTGAACGCCGCTGCGATGGCCACTCCGACGATGGCGAAGATGAAGCCGCTCGCCACGCGCACGCCCATGAACTCGGCGGGGCCGAGGTCGAACGGGTTACCGGCCTGGGCCAGGCGCAGCCGCGTGCCTTCCGAGCTGGGCATGAACCGTTGGAACGGACGCGCCAGGCGCTGAAGCAGTGGGATGATCACGCGGTCCCGGAAGGGCCGGGCTCCAGGGCGGTCAAGCAGCTCCAAGCCGCCGGCAAGATCCTTCATGCGGCGGCGCTCACGGTCGGCGAGCGACTGCGTCGTCGACCACACGAGCGCCCACAGCAGCAGGCAGAAAGCGCTCATTCCCCCCAGCACGCCAACGACCGCGGCCCCCACCCTGCCCGTGCCGATCACGGCTGCGGCCGGGAGGTCGCGCGCCGGGGCAGGTTCGATGGTCGCAACGGCGGCCGCTTTGACAACATCGTGGCCGGAGGGCACCACGAACGACGTCGTGGTCGTCGCGATGACCGCCCCCGCGCGGATCAACTGAAGCGTGACCTCGAGCGTCGCGCCGGCGGCGACCGCTGGGATGTCGGAGCGGTAGCTCACGACGTACTCGGTCGCGAGCTGCTCGCTGAGTCCCGCGTAGATGCCGGCGAGCTGCGCCGAGGTCGGAGCGACGTACGCTGCGCCACCGGTGCTTCCGTCGGCCAGCGCCTGAAGGACCGGCCGATCCAGATCGGCGCCCAGGCCGATCACGTACACCGGTGCCCGCAGCGCGGTCACCTTCGCCGTGGCGGCGGCCAGGGTCGTGCGGCTCGAATTGTCGATGCCGTCCGTCAGCAGAACGATCGCCCGTCGCGAGCTTGCCGGCACCGGTGCAACGAGATCGGCCGCCGCGTTGAGGGCGTCAAAGATCGCTGTGTCGCCGCCCGCGGCGGCACGGTCGATGGCCGCGGCGAGGGCCGCCTTGTCGGCGGTCAGCTGCTGCGGTACAGACACGGCGGTGTTGAATGTGACGACAGCGGCTTGATCTTTTGGGCCGAGCGACTGCGCAAGCGACTTCATCGCGACCTTCGCGTCGGCGAACGGCTTACCGGCCATGCTGCCCGACGTATCGAGCACCAACGCGAGTGCGATCGGAGTGACGGTGTTGGCAAGGTCGACGCCGATCCGCTGCGCGCGGCTCGACTCGCTCACCTTGAGATCCGTCGCCTGAAGTCCTTTGACGGGCTTGCCCTGCGCGTCCACCGCCGACGCGACGATCCGGACATTCGGGAAGTCCGACGCATCGACCTGGGTGACATTCAGCCTCACCGTGTCGTCGGCGAAGGCGACCACGGGACTCAACACGAGAGCCGCGACGATCGCGAACCCGAACACGACCGCGAGCGGTCTAGACATCGATGGTCGCCATCCTCTTCATGATCAGGAATCCGGAGACGACCAGCAGGCCCGCCCCAGCCGCGGCATAGCGCAGAGAGCCTTCGAAGAGCTGCTGGATGTAGTCGCGGCTGATCAGGAAGAGCGCGGCCGCGACCGCCACCGGCAGCAAGGCAAGGACGTAGGCCGAATAGCGCTGTTGGGCGGTCAGCGCGCGGATATCGCCTTCGATCCGCACTCGTTCGCGAAGTGTGGCGCTGATCTCATCGAGGATGTGCGCAAGTGATCCGCCGATCTGCTGATGGACATTGATGGACGCGACGATGAGCGACATGTCGTCCGAGGGAAAACGTTGGCCGAGCCGTTCCATCGCTTCATCCTGCGACGCGCCCAAGCCGATCTCCCGCACGACCGTCTCGAACGACGATCGGGTCGGCTCCAGCGATTCCTTTGCGACCTGCTCCAGGCCCTGCAGCAGGCTGTGGCCGGCCCGGACCGTCGAGGCCAGGAGCGAGACCGTTTCGGGAAGCTGATCGGCGAACCGACCGAGGAGCCGGGCCTGGCGGCGGCGGAGCCACAGGAGCGGTACCCAGCCCCCGATGACGGCGCCCACGAGCGCGGCGATCGGGCCGCTGAGCAGGAGACCGACGAAGGCGCCGATGGCTGCGAGGACACCCATTGCGACGAGGATCTCGCCGGCGGTGATATCCAACGCCGCCCGTTCGATGCGGTCCTCCAGTGCGGATAGCCACCGATTCCGGCCGTCCCGCCGAATGCGCCGAAGCGCACCGCGACGTCGCCGCGACCCTCCCACGTCCGATGCGATGACGAGCGTTCCGTCGGCAAGCGCGTTGCTCAACCGTCGACGCATCGTCCGCGTCCGCACAAAGGCCGGGAACCACAGGCCGACCACCACGACCAACATGGCCGTAGCGCCGAGTGCGGCGACGAGCATCGGCGTCGGCGTCACGCTTACGCCTGGTACCCGAACCAGTTGGATGGAAGCTCGAGACCACGCGCGGTCAGTCGATCCGCGAACGACGGGCGGATCCCGGTGGGCTTGAGCTCGCCCATCACCTTGCCGTCATGCAAACCGTCGTTCACGAACGTGAAGATGTCCTGCATCGTCACGACCTCGCCCTCGAGGCCGCGCACCTCGCTGATCTGCGTGATCTTGCGGGTACCGTCCTGCATGCGCTCGACATAGCAGACGAGGTCGATGGCCGAGACGATCTGCTCGCGGATCGCGTGCAGTGGCAGCTCCGCGCCACCCGTCAGGACCATCGTCTCGATGCGGGACAGCGCGTCGCGCGGACCGTTCGCGTGGATCGTCGTCAACGAGCCGTCGTGGCCGGTGTTCATCGCCTGGAGCATGTCGAGTGCCTCAGGGCCGCGGCACTCCCCGATGATGACGCGATCGGGCCGCATGCGGAGCGCGTTCCGGAACAACTCGCGGACGCCCACCTCACCTCGCCCTTCCGCATTCGGCGGACGGGTCTCGAGCGGCAACACATGCTCCTGCTGGAGCTGCAGCTCCGCGGCGTCTTCGATGGTGACGATGCGCTCGCGACCCGAGACGTAGTTCGAGAGCGTATTCATGAGCGTCGTCTTACCCGCGCCGCTGCCGCCGGCCACGATGATGTTCAGGCGTCCGCGCACGCACGTCGCAAGGAATTGCAGGGCCTCCGCAGTCACCGTCTCGTTCCGCAGCAGGTCCGTCGAGGCGAAGGGCACGCGGCGGAATTTCCGGATCGTGAGCGTCGGTCCGATGAGCGAGAGCGGCGGGATGATCGCGTTCACGCGGCTGCCATCGGGTAGCCGGGCATCCACCATTGGGCTCGATTCGTCGCAACGGCGGCCGAGCGGCGACACGATCCGCTGGATGACCCGAATGACGTGCTCGGCGTCAGTGAACGTGATGTCCGTACGGAAGAGCTTGCCGTCCTTTTCGACCCAGACCTGCTTCGGACCATTCACCATCACTTCCGAATAGCTGTCGTCGAGGAGCAGGTCCTGCAGCGGCCCGTACCCGACGACCTCTGCGAAGACCGCGTCCTGGAGGCGTAGCCGGTCGGTGCGGTTCAGGACGACGCGCTCCTCATCGAGCGCGGCAGGAAAGGCCTCGCTCAGCAAGGCGCGGAGGGAGTCGGGCGCGGCCGTGTCGATCGATCGGCCGAGCGTGGCCGCGAGACGAGCGTGGATGCGACTTACGAGCTGGGCTTCACCCTCATCCCGGAGCTTGCTGATCGCAAGCGTCTCGGGCCGCCATTCGTCGGGGAGCGGCGTCATACGCGGGGCGGGCCCCAACGGCCGCACCTTCGCGGCGTCAGGCCTCTTGGTGGTGGTCCTCAAGATGCTCATCGGGATCTCCTATCTGGTGGCGGGCGCCTGCTGCGCCTGGACCTTGCCTTCGAGCTTGCCGACGACGACGTCGGCGAATGTGAGGTAGTGCTTCGCAATGCGCGGGTTGACGCGCGAGTCGAAGAACGAGAGCCCGCGGTTGATGGCCTCGGTCACGCCGACGCCCTCGCTCGGGAACGTCGCGACGAAGGGCCGGCCGAAGGCGCGGAGGATCTCCTCCGATGACAGACTGCCCTTGCCCGGCAAACGGTTGCCGACGAACAGCGCCTTCTCATCGAGGTGTAGATCGTCGCGCGTTGCGGTCACCACGCGCTGCACGTTCCGGAGGGCAGGAAGCTCGGGCGTCGTCACCAGAACGACCTGATCGGCGGCGCGCATCGTCTGGATGGACAGCTCCTCGAGGCTCGACCAGAGGTCGCAGACGACGTAGTCGAACAGCGCCGTGAGCTTCTTGAGGAGCGCCACGGCGTCGGCGGGATCGATCGTTTCCACGACGCTCAGGTTCTCTGGCGCCAATAGCACGCGCACGCCGGAGGCGTGGGTAACGAACGTGTCGTTCACGAGCTCCTGGGTGATCTCCGGCTGCGCGAGAAGATCGGCGATGCTGTTCGCGCTCTTCAGGTCCAACACCGAGCCGACGTCGCCGAACTGGAGATCCAGGTCGACGAGCGCGACGGAGCGTCCCTTGGACGCCAGTGCGACGGCGAGATTCGTCGCGATCGTCGTGCAGCCGACGCCACCTTTGGGGCTGTAGACCGGGATCAAGCGGCCGCGGCGGGCGGTCGTGTGGGCCGGACGCGCGCGCCCCAGGGCCTGCGCGTTTTCGTAGGCGTCGCGCACGGTTGCGACCAGATCCGCTGCCTGGTAGGGCTTCAACAGGAACCCGCGCGCTCCCGCGCTCACCGCGCGCGAAATAGCGCTCGCGGGCGCGCCGGCACCAGTGACAATGATCACGGCCTCTGGGCAGTGCGCCAGGATCTGCCGGACCGCGAGCGCGGGCTCGCCCGCACAGACCGACACGTCAAGGACGACAGCGTGGGGACACGTGCCCTGCGGACGAGCGAGGATCGCGTCGAGCGACACGCTCTGCACTGCGAGCGTGATCCCGCTCTCGGCGAGCGCGGCCCGGGCGCCCTGCGGGACCCGCCCCTCCGCATCGACGAACTCGAGATCGATGGACAACGCGCTCAACGCTTGATCCCGTACGTCGACGTGATATAGCCGAGATCGACACTGGTCGTCTTGACGATCTGCGTCTCCGTACGCGACCGGATAGCAAGGTCGATCGTCGCCTGAGAATCCCGGAGGTACTTGAGGACCACTGCGACCTGGTGATCGACTGCGAACACGAGCGCGCTCGCGCGCTGCGGCTGCTCCTTGGTGGGACCGATGATGTCCAGCACTTCCAGGTTCTGCAGGGTCGTCTGCGTCGCTCGCGCCGCGTCGCCCGTCCCCGCGGCGACGGTCGCGAGGATGTCGACCTTGTCCCCGATGTTCACGAGTCCGTTCGCGGTCAGCGGATCGTTCGTCGGGAACGCGACCAGGACCTTGCCGGCCTCGATGGTGAGCGAGGCGCCGCGGCTTCCTTCAACGCCCGTGAGCTGGCCCGTGACGATGGCCTGTCCGCGAGCGATCGGCGCCAACGTCGTTTGGCCGATGGCGGCCTCATCCGTCGTGATCGCGCCGGCGGGTACGAGGTCCGCGGGGAAGTCGCGGCGGGCGACGAGATCCTTGCTCAGGACGGTGCGCGCCGCGATGTCGGCCTTCGCCACGAGCACCTGGACGGTGTTCGTCACCGCCGGCGCTTCTGGTCGCGCCGTGGTCTGCTGAGCGACGTTGTAGAGGGCTACGCCCGTCAGGATTGCCAGCACCAATCCTGCGGCGAGGAAGAGCCACGCTCGCGCCTCACGAAGACCACTCATCTGTCACACCCGCTTTCAGTTCTGTTCATCGCACCGTATCTACCGTCGATGAGGCGCAGAACGTGCCGCTGCCGCCTCCGAAGAATTGCCCGATGAAGAAGGTCGCTGCCGACCACGGATAGGTCACATCGACGCGGACCGGGATCGTCGTCGGTGATGGACTGCTGGCGGGCGGCGCGGTCGTCGTGGGAACGGGGCACGCGGTCGACGACACGCTGCCGCTGTACGTCACCGAGACAGCGATGCTGGTCGCGTCGAGCTGCTGCGCGTGTGGCACGACCGCACTTGACTTGATCGCGGCCGGCGCTGCCGTCGGGTTGAGGGCCGCGTACCGCGCGCCTTCCCGGCTGGCGTTGCTGATCGTCACGTACGCGTTCACCGCGCGGCCCGTGTCCAGAATGCCGACAAGCAGCAGCACCAGGACAGGCACGACGAGCGCGAATTCGACCAAGGCGACGCCCTCGCTCGCCGTGATCATGCGCGGCAGGGTCACGAGCGCAAGCTCGGATATGTCGCGCACGCTCGGAGGGTGAGGGTCTGATTCGGAAGGATCCGGTTGACGAGGTACCCGCTGATGAGCTGCAGGTCGTATGTCACCTGCACGTTCACGCTGCCAGGTGGTGGCGTCGCGCCGGCGCACGTCGTCGTCGCGGTGAGTGCGGCTCCGCAGTTCCCGCTCGGGTCGAAGCCGGTCGCAGCGCATGCCTTTTGCTTCAGCGACGGATACGGCGACGCGGCCGTGGCCACGTACGCCGCGCCCGCGCGCGCTGCGGAGGCGACGGCGGTCGTGTAATAGAACGCGCGACCAAGATCGGCGAGGCCGAGCAGGATAAGCAGAAGGACGGGGAGCGCCAGGGCGATCTCAACGAGACTTTGCCCAGCATCGACGGCAACAAACCAGCGCGCACGAATACGTGTCGGACGTCCCACGGTCTCCCCATCCACAGCCAACCCCAGCGCGAACGCTAGGTACGTAGCCCTATGGATGATTACGGAGTGCGCAGGCGTTACGAGCAATACCGAAAAATCAGTGCGGATGGGTCGTTCTGGGCATCAGCGACGCTGCGAGCTACGCCCCCACGGACTGGTGCGCGACGGCGACGAGCTGGCTCCGGGTCTTCGTCTTGGATCGCCGCAAGGCGTTCTGCACATGCTTGTGCGCGGTGGACTCGCTGATCCGCAGCCGTGCCGCGATCTCCCGGTCCGTGGCGCCCTGTGCGATGAGATCGACGATCTGATGCTGCCTCGGCGTCAGACCCGTCGGGGCCTCGCTACGAGGAAGCGGCAGGAAGCTCAGCATCTGAAGGAGCGCGGCCAGCGTGGCACGAGGGAACGCGACCTCGCCATGCGCCACAGCCGCCACGGTCCGGGTAAGCGCAGCCGGATCCACCTCGCGGGCGATGAAGCCATGAAAGCCGATACGCGCCGCGGTGGTCGCCCCGGCACCACCGGGAGTGATCGCAACTGCCGGCACGGCTCGGGCGACACGGAGGAGCTGCGTCTGGAAGGTCGCCTCGTCGAGCTCGCCTGGGGCGCAGCCAACGAGCATCACCTCGTATTCATGCAAGAGGGTGAGGTTGACGTGCGCGAGCGTCGGGACCAGGGCCATGACGTCGATCCCGCATTCGCCCAGCCGATCGTAGGCTGGTCCGGAACGCCCGGAGTCGATCACGCCCACACGGACGAGGCCGGCGCGAGATTCGGGTTCAAGCATCGAGCAGCAGCACTATTCGCCCTCCCCTGTCCGTAATCAGCATCGACCCCCAAGCAGCAGTGTCAATGCGCGCTCTTATGTGTGCCGGCGTATGTCCGACGCGAAAGGAGCATGCCCAAATCACTATTTTAGGTAGCATGGCACGCTCGGTCGCCTGCCGTGTTCTACGTATTGCCCACCTATCCGGTCCCAACTACTCATTCCTATCTATGAGGCCGCCGAGCTCCCACGATGCTGAGGCGGTGTCGCCGACCGGTTTGGTCATCCTCGACGAGCGCGGGGACCTCTTCAATCGGATCCGTCAGATGGATCTGGGGACCGCGATCTGGCGCACGCTGCGCGCGCCCGGGGGGAACGAGATCCTGTCCCAGTCGATCGTGCTGCTGCTCGCAACGTACGACGAACCGGACTGGTCCTCGATCTGGGAGATCGCTCGGCGATTCCCTACGATCGTCGCCGCCCACCCGACGAGCGCGCAAGATGCCCTGCGCGCGCTGCAGGCCGGGGCCTTCGGCTATATCGACCGTGACCTCGAAACGCCGGCCCTGCGGCGCGCCCTGCTGGGCGCGCTGCGCGGGGAGTCGACATACGGCCGCGAGGTGGTCGGCGCCTGGCTGCGCGATGGCCAGGGCACGCGCAACGCCGGGGATAGCGCGGGCCGGCTCACCGCCCGTCAACGCGAGATCGTGTCGCTCATCGCACGCGGCGCCACCGACAAGGAGATCGGCGCGGCCCTGGGGATCAGAACGGCCACCGCGCAAAAACATGTGGCCAACCTGCTGCGTCGACTTGGCGTGCCGAACCGCGCTGCGGCGGTCGGCCTGCTGTGGAAGGATGAGCCTCAATCGCCCTGAGCGACCCGCTCGGCCACGGCGATGAAGCGGGGGTAGGCACTCGTCGGTCCGGTCGAGGTCTGCAGCGTTAGTCGCTCGCTACCTGTGGGATCGAGCCACGTGGTGTCGGCAGGGTCGACACGGGGCGCGACGCTCGTGACCGCGTAGTCGAAGCGCAGGCCCTCAGGGCCCGTGATCCGTACGCGATCGCCGACCTTCACGTCCCATAGCCTGAGGAACATCGAGTTCCGCGCGTGCGCGTAGATGTACGAGTTGCCGCCGACGCCGGGGACGTTCGTGGTCGGGAATAGGAGAGCCACGTTCTCAGGGGTCGCTCCGAGCCGCACGTCCCGCTCGATGTCACCAAGGGCGAGCGGCAGGTCGATACCGAGACGCGGGATGCCGATCCGGAGCTGCTCGAGCGCGATGAGTCGACCGGTCGAGATCGGTGCCGGGGCCGCCGTCGCGGTGGTCCTGAGATCCTCGGCGCGCGATGGCGTTGCGGGCGACGAGGTCGGCGCGGCTACGTCCGCCGAAACGAGGAGCACCATGCTGAGCACCGCGGCTGCGGCAACCGAGACCGCGGCCAGTGCACGCATGGCATCGACGGTCGCATCCGACATGCGCATACGCAATACCCAGCTTGCACCACGTTGGACCGGCCAAGTCCTACGTACTGCTGACCATTGCCCAGGGCACCCCGGACCCGGCAGGCTGTTACGGGGACCGGCTCACGTCGGATGGTGGGTAGGCATGCTCGAAGATGTCGTTCAGACCGAGGTACCTGCTGAGCCGCTGCTTGAGGCGCTCGAGCACGCGGCGCCATATGCGCTCGCGCTAGACCAGGCGGGCGGGCTCATCTTTTCGAACGCACAGGCCCGAGAGCTCCTCGCAGCGGACGCGGCCGGCGAGGTCCGCCAGCACCTCCAGCAGCACCTCGCGCTGCTCGGCGCAGGCACACGGGTTGTGCGAAGCGACCAAGCCCTGAGCACTGCGGGATCGGGATCGCA